>JAKLPW010000239.1 GCA_022013675.1 Anaerolineae bacterium
ACGCTCGTCGGTGGTGACCACGGCGATGCGGATGCCCGCCTGGCGCAGCCGCCGAAACAACCCGGCAATGTCCCCTATGGGCCTGACCGCAGCAGTCAGGTCGAACTCGGATACTATGAGCTGCAGCGCTTGCTCGGCCAATTCGGTGGCCTCTGCCCAACCGAGGCCCTGCCCGTAGAGTACCGTCGCGACTGTCAAGGGTATGTCCGACGTGGGTGCCACGGAGAGAGGACTGTCGTGCAGCACTCTCTCTGTGCGAGTATCATATCCCAGGCTTTCGCAAAGAGCCTGATAAAGGCGCGCCTCGTCAGTTTGACCGGATACGACCCGCCGCAAGTACCGTGCGGACCAGGTGGTCCAAAGGTGATGAAAATCGAACAGCGTGCCGTCTTTGTCAAAGATGATCAGGCCGACTCGATAAGGAATCTGGCCAATGATGATCATGGGGTCGATTCTTCGGGCCGACCCTGCATCATGCCTTCCAGCCATTCGAGTGCTCCTGGCGTCGCTTGCCAGCCCTTGGCAAACCCAACGCAGTAGCTGATGGCCTCGCTTTCGCCTCCAATTTTAATGTACTCTGGCGAATGTCTTGGCAGACGGCGGCGCCCCAGAAGGAAGTCTGGTACATGAGGGTTCCACTCTAAGGCCGTCTTGAGTCGTGCTCGTGCCTTGGCACAGTCACCACGGCGACGGAATTCCAGCAATGTCCAGGTGAATAGCCAGTCCGCACTGCAATCCTCGGCGTACTCCTCATTTTTAAAAAGGTCACGCAATTCATCGTCACGGCTTGTCTCCAGCAGGCAAGCCGCCAAAGTGTAACGGATGCCCTGGTTGTCGTTTGGGTTCAAGCGCAACATGTCACGGTAGTGTTGGATGGCCTCGTCGTGCTCTCCCATAGCCAAGAGGCAATCTGCCAGTCCACGCCGCGCTCGCATATAGGGTCGCGTTGAAAGGATGCCCCAGAAGTGCCCCAGGTCCTCTTCGAAGATCTCCGGCCCCAAGGTTCTTTCGCCGGCCACCATGCCTTTCTCATAGAACTGGCGTGCTTCGGCTACGGAACGCGAGGTCTCCTCTGCCAACAACACGTAGGCGTCGGCGCAGTCAGGCGAGATCTTCAGCGCCTGACGAGCTAGTTGGACCCTGCGGCTCCCTCTCGCTTCCCAGGCATCATACATCAGGTTTTGTGCTTCTTCCAGCGGTGTCCGCGCAGGAACATCCGGTATGCTGCCACCCGGCCCAAGCAACTGTTGCAAGTAGGCGTTCACTTCCTCTTCTGATTCAAAAACCTGCTTATCGAGGTGTTTATGAAGATCCGCCAGCGATCGTTCCATAGCCCGCCTGTCAGGCATAGGAGACGGCAAAGATTCTGCCTTACTGGCGCGTTTCGATTTGCTCTTCCCTTTTGCCTGCGCCTTGGCTCTTGCTCTTTCCTTCGCTTTTCGTTTCTTCCCCACGAAAGCCCCCCTCCATATGTTTCTCTCTATCGTGTGAAGATGAATTGTAAAGCGTGATCTCAAATAAGTCAAGAGCGATTTGTAGGGGCTGATTTCAGCTCTCTGCTGCCCGATGAGCCTCGATCAGACGTAACCCAAACTTCACAGGCACGGCCCGTTCCCGAGCTAACCCTGCCTCTGCTCGCCCCATACCAACTGTGCCAACGTGATCCGGAACCAGGACCACTGGACAAATGCATTGCCACCAGCGGAGATAGGCTTCACCCATATGCACGCCTCTCACATATCGAGGAAGAAGTGCCTCTGTTCTGCAAATTGCCTCAAAGAACAGCGTTATTTGTAGTGTACGAATATCGTAGCAATATGACTATACTATTGACATTTCTCGTAAACTGTAGTATAATGGGTGTGAGAAACTAGAGGGGTAAGCCAATGCAATACGAGATCGACGACACTGACCGGAGTATCATAACTCTGCTGCAAACCGATGGACGCATGTCCAACGTTCAGATCGCCAGAAGGCTGGATCTATCGGAAGGGACAATACGCAAGCGCATTGATCGCCTGCTGGATTCCGGAGCAATCCAAATCGTCGCACTACCCGACCCGGCACGGCTTGGGCTTGAAACGAAGGTCATCATAACGATGAGGGTGGAGCCCCACAAGCTGGATGAAGTCGGGAATAGCTTACGACAGCTAGAGGAAGTCCGCTGGGTCGGGTATACCACGGGCGAATACGATCTTGTCTGCGAAGCCGTTTTCCACTCTGATGAGCATCTGCTGCAATTCCTCACCCACCGGTTGCCAGCGCTTCCTGGCATCAGAAACAGCACCACTTCTCATGTACTACGGTCATTGAAGGACGTCCAAGAATGGCGCGTTCCCCCATCGCCGCCGAAGCGGATACTGGTGGTGGATGACGACCCAGATTTTGTAGAGTTTGCCCGTACGCTCCTGGAGAGCGATGGTTTCGAGGTCACCAGTGCCGGTAACGGCAGCGAGGCACTCACAGCCATGCGGCAGAAACTACCAGCCCTGGTCGTACTGGATGTGATGATGGCAGGCATACTGGACGGCCTAGACGCCAGCAAGCAAATGCGCCTGGACAAGGTGCTCAAGCGCATTCCCATTCTCATGGTTTCGTCAATCACCAATTCTGACTACGCCGGTATGTTCCCCACGGACGAGTACATCGCCATAGATAATTTTCTCTCCAAGCCTGTGGCCCCCGGTAAACTCCTGTCGGAGGTGAAACGATTGCTTAGAAGCCAGTAACGACACATTGCGCGATTCCGTGGCAGGCGCCAACAACAGGTTGACCCAATCCCAGCGAAATGGAGGCAAGGAATGGCCAAGATACTGGTTGTAGATGACGATCCAGACTTCGTCGAGATCACAAGAATGATCCTCGAAAGACATGGCTACGAGGTAGGGAGCGCGTCGAACGGGGACGAAGCGCTGCGAAAGATGCGGGAGGAGCCACCCGACCTGGTGATCCTGGACGTCATGATGTCCAGTGTACTGGATGGGGTGAATGTGAGCCACAAGATGAGCGCGGAGCCAGCATTGAAGAAGGTCCCCATCGTCATGGTGTCGTCCATCGCTTCGAGCGCACAGGCCGGCATGTTTCCTACCGACGAGTATATCCCCATTGATGACTGGATATCCAAACCAGTGCAACCGGATGCATTGCTGGAAAGGGTTGACCGTCACCTGAAATAGAGCGTGTTGAGCGAAGGAGCCAACCATGGCTGCCAAAACCAAGCTAGTGCTCGTCATAGATGATGACCCCGACTTCCTCGAGTTCATTCGGATCGTCCTGGAATCGGCCGCCTATGAAGTGATGACCACAACAACAGTCGAGCACGGATTGGAGGTGATGCGAAAGCAGAAACCAGACCTGGCTATCGTGGACATCATGATATCGTATATACTGGATGGGTTAAGCCTCATCCGCAGAATGCGGGAAGACCCGGCCCTGGCAGGAACTCCGATGCTCCTGATTTCCGCCATCATGAGCATCGACGACCTGAGAGAATTGCCGGCCTCCCCAAGTGCTGATGGGTTCATGACGAAGCCAGTGGACCCAGCCGAGCTGTTGCGTGAGGTAGCCCGTCTCATCGATGGGACCCAGAAGCAATCCGAGCCTACCGAAGAGAAGAAGGAGGAATAATGTCCCCAAAAGTTGTTGCCACCGAGACACAGCGAACAAGATTGCTCACAGCTCTGTATATCGTTCAAGAACAGTAC
>JAKLPW010000023.1 GCA_022013675.1 Anaerolineae bacterium
AAGGAGACAAGGCGACCAGGGGAGAGGGAGACTGAACGATGCTGAAGCGGAGGCCGCGGAGACGCAGGTATGGCTGGAGTTCGCGGTCAAATGCGGGTATCTGGAGCCAGAGACCGGGCGCGAGTTATACCTTACCTACGACCATACCCTGGGTAAGCTCGTCAATATGATCCTCCACCCCGAGCAGTGGGTCATTGCCAAGAGAAAGTCTCCCCGTCTCCCCGTCTCCTTGTCCCCTTGTCTCCTTGTCCCCTCGGACCCTCATGACCAACTGGCACTCCTTCCCCTGATCCCTTTTCCATCATCCATCTCCCCATCTCCCCATCTCCCCGTCTCCCTCTCCCCTGGTCGCCTTGTCTCCTTGCTGTGGACACGAAACGCCTATGGTGGTATACTTGACGCGGCCAGCAGCCTGAAGTGTGTGATCTGCGCGAAACCGTCGCTGGCTTGAAATGGAACGCAGACTTCGTCGTGAGCGTTCGACCGAGCTCACGCCGAGGGCTCAGTCGAACGATGAACGCAGATAGACTCTGATTCTTTTGTTTTCTTATCTGCGATAACCCGCGTGAATCCGCGTCCGATAGTGTGTGGTTTGGGAGCACGAGGAGATGGTGAGTGGATGAGAGCGTGACTCTGTCTATCCAACGCGAACGTTATGTGGCCGCGTTAGCGCGGGACCTGGAGCACGTGGTTGAACAACTCGGCAGGATCCCGTCTGTGCAGAAGGTGATTCTGTTCGGCTCCTATGCCGCCGGCCGGCGTGATCTTCTTACGGACCTTGATATACTGGTAGTCATGGACTCGCCATTGGATTTCATTCCCCGCAACGTCGATCTGGCCCGCCACGTACGGGCAGGCGTAGCCCTGGATTTGCTGGCCTATACGCCTCGGGAGATGGAACGGATGCGCGACCGGCCGTTTCTGCGCCACGCGCTCAAGACAGGAAAGGTGCTCTATGAGAAAAGACCCTCACAGTGAAGGCTGGCGCTGGCTGGAGCAGGCGCAAGTCGACCTCCATTGGGCGCGTCACCTTAATGACCAGGGCGCGTATTATCTTGTGTGCTTCCTGGCGCAGCAGGCAGCCGAAAAGGCGCTGAAGGCGTTTCTCTACGCTCGAGGCGAGGAACTGGTCCTGGGTCATTCGGTGCGACAATTATGCCAGCGAGCCGCCGAGTACGACGCGCGATTCCAGCCCTCCCTGGACGACTGGGGGGTGCTCGATACTTACTACATCCCCACCCGCTATCCCAACGGTCTGCCCGATGATATCCCAGCGCGTGTTTATAACCGTCAGGCAGCGGAAGGAGCATTGGCCCTCGCACAAGCGGTGGCTGCCGAAGTCGAGTCATGGTTCGCGGAGCGGTTAGATGATTGACTGGGCCGGCGTCTGCACCAATGCTCTCTGGATTGTCGGTCTCGCGGTTGTCCTCACTGCGCTCAGCCACGCCCGCTGGCTGGCAGGTGAGCGGGGGTTACGCTACCGCGCTGTCTGGGGCGCTCCGGCCTACCAGGTAGCCTTCGATCTGGGCCTGGCTCTGGTGAGCGCGGGTCTCTTCTTCAGCGCCCGTTCCACGTGGGAACGCCTCTGCTGGGGTGCTTTTGCCCTGCTCTACACGGCGCTAGGCTGGGTCGAGTGGCGACGGAAGAGCGGGGGGACGAACCCGGCTCACGCAATGCGACCGGCGATGGAGGCCGGGCCGGCAGGCGGGATTCTGGCATGGTTCACGGGGACGGTACAGCGAGCGGAGCCATGGCTGATCCTGGCCGTCGTTCCGCTCTTGCTCTTCCCCGGCCGGCACTCGCCCTGGGCGCTGGTCGTGATAGCTCTTGTCTGGGGCTGTCGCTGGCTGTCCCGGGGCCGCCTCAGTGTGCGCACCCCTTCGGACTGGGGCATAATCGGGATGTTGCTGATGAGCGGTATTGGCTTCTGGGTCTCGGTTGATCCCTCCCTCGCTCGGGCGGCATTGTACCAGATGTTGGCGGGCGTGGCCATTTATTATGGGGTGGCCAACTGGGCCGATTCGGGCGGTCGGTTATGGGTAGCGACGGCTGGGCTGCTGGCTCTGGGAGGGGCGGTGGCCCTGGGGGGAGTCCTCACCGTGGGCACAATACGCCATAAGCTGTTCGATGTGCCTCAGGTGATGGGTCGGGTCCGGCTGCCTCTCGGCGAGACGGTCAACCCGAATGTGCTGGCCGGTGGATTGTGTCTGATCTTGCCTGTGGCCCTCTCCTTGGCGCTGTTCGCGAAGTTCGATCGGCAAAGTCCCGCAGGAGCGCGACTGGTGCGGGCGTTGCTGATCCTCGATGCCCTGGCGATGCTGGCCGCTGCCGTGCTGCTCCAGTCGCGTGGTGCGTGGCTGGCTCTGGGCCTGGGGCTGCCGCTCGTCGTTACTCTGGGCTCCCGTTGGCGGAAGGCCCTCCTCGTGGCATTGATCGCGGCCATCGTGATTCTCCTCAACCGCGTGCCCCTCGATCAGGTGCTTGAGGCGATTTCTACCGGCGGCGCGATCAACGGTTGGGACAAGCGGGAAGAGATCTGGTCCCGCGCCCTTTACATGATTCAGGATTTCTCTTATACTGGTATCGGTCTAGGCACTTTCGGCGTGGTGGGCCCGGTGCTGTATCCCTACTTCCTGATTGGTCCCGATCCGCACATCCCGCACGCGCACAATCTGTTCCTGCAGGTGGCGGTGGACCTGGGGATCCCGGGGTTGATCTCATTCCTGAGTCTCTACGGTGGCAGCCTCTGGCTGGCCTGGAGGGGTTGCCAGCGCGCGCGGAGTTGGGGCCGGGTGGACGAGAAGGCCCTCTTCCTGGGGTTGTTCGCTGGGCTGGTGGCCATGGGACTACATGGGATGGTAGACGCGGTGACCTGGGGTATCGTCAAGCCGGCCATCGTCCCCTGGTGGGTGATGGGTCTGGTGGCAGCAGCGACTCGCGTCCTCCCTTGCTCACGGGAGGAAGGGGGAGAACAGGGGAAGACGGAGGACTTCACAGGTGTGACAGGAGGCTGACCATGCCCGCTCGATATAAGGACTGGCTCCGGCAGGCCAAACGTGACCTATATCCTGCCCCGTTATCCTAACTCTTATCCCGAAGGAGCGCCTTATGACTACTACACGCGGGAT
>JAKLPW010000240.1 GCA_022013675.1 Anaerolineae bacterium
GAGAATGACAGCAGAGATGCTGGCTGGGCGTGAGGAGATGCGCAACGAGATCCAGTATCAGATCCAGCATCTGAAGACCACAGCAGCTAACCGGAATCGAGAGTTCGAGGAGACGTCCCTGAGACTGGGTCGCATGGAGCGCTACGTTCGCCAGTCGGCCGGTGCTAGGCAAACCCTAGAGAAGAGCGGCGAGAGAATCGCCATGAAAGCACCAGCGGGATCTGCCGCTGCAGATCCCGAGGCAGCTCCCGAAGGGCCCGGATTGGACTACTTCCGGCTGGAATCGAGATACCGCCCGCCTTCGCTCCTCAGGGAGAGGCAGAGGAGTTACCTGAAGTACTTTACGGGGTGCCACAACGTCCTGGACATCGGGTGTGGCCGGGGCGAGTTCGTGCAACTGCTGATCCAGGAGGGCATTGGAGCGTGCGGCGTGGACCTAGACGCGGACACGTCGGCCCATGCGCAGGAACAGGGGCTTCCGGTGCAGCAGGCGGACGCGCTGGCCTATCTGGAGGAATTGCCCAACGCCTCGCTGGATGGCGTGTTCATGGCCCAAGTGGTGGAGCACCTGACCCCATCCTATCTCGTTTCCATGCTGGAACTCTGTTATCGCAAAATGAAACCAGACGCGCCCCTGGTAGCCGAGACGATCAATCCGGTCTGTCTCTGGGCTCTGACCAACTGGTATCTCATTGATCCCACGCACGTGCGACCGGTGCATCCCGATACACTGAAGTTCGCCCTGGAGAGCACCGGTTTCTGGCATACCGAGGTTCAGTACCTCAGCCCGGTGCCCGAGAGAGACAGACTGGCCGAACTGGCAGATGGCGGAAAACTGGGAGATGAACTTCGTGGCATGGCTAAGCACATCAACAAAAACATCAGGCAACTGAACGAGTTCCTGTACGGATTCCAGGAGTACGTCGTGATTGCCAAGCGGATACCCGACGAACCCGAGCCAGACTCAGCGGCCAGGGATAGGCAGGAGGAGGCATGAGGCCCAAACGCATCGCCATCTGCGCGACACAGGTACCCTTCGTGCGCGGTGGAGCGGAGATCCACGTCGAATCACTGCAACGGGAGTTGATTCAACGGGGCTTCGAAACCGAGCTGATAAGGCTGCCCTTCAAGTGGCACCCTCATTCCGAGATCATCAAGGGAGCCCTTGCCTGGCGTCTCCTCGACCTGACAGAAAGCGACGGCCAGAAGATCGACATGGTCATCGCGACCAAGTTCCCATCGTACACAGTCAAGCATCCACATAAGGTGGTGTGGCTCATCCACCAGTTTCGCCAAGCCTACGAGCTCTATGGCACCCCATACAGCAATCTTACTAATACCCCCGAGGACAGACGAATCAGAGACATGATTCACTCGGCCGATGCCCGCACCCTGGGAGAAGCGCGCCGGATCTTCACCATCGCTCAGAACACAACCAACCGGCTGGCCCGCTACAATCAACTACACGGGGAGGCTCTCTACCATCCACCCAAACTGGACGGCCTCTACCACAATGAGCAGTACGGCAACTACATATTCTCTATAGGGCGATTAGACAAGATGAAACGCGTTGCTCTCCTGATCGAAGCTATGCAGCACACCAGAACGGGAGTCCGCTGCCTGATTGCGGGAAGCGGTAGGGAAAGAGAGCCCCTGCAGAAAATGATCGAGAAGATGGTGCTGGGGCACAGGGTCACTCTCCTGGGCTACGTGGACGACAAGCGCCAGGTCGAGTTGTATGCCAACTGC
>JAKLPW010000241.1 GCA_022013675.1 Anaerolineae bacterium
AAAGGAGAGTCGGTTTTCGAGGGGAGTCACAGAGCCCCCAAAATACTACTACTGGGCTACGGCGCGACTCGCCTGTTGCCAAGGGCTGGGGTTCAACCGGCCCCTGGAACCAGGTACGCTCAAGTCGACAATCTGTTCAATCCGTTCGTACCTCTCAAGAATGCCACCGAATGGCTACTGGAGCGGTCGGATGACGAATTCGCCTACATCGCGCCGTCTCTCCACAATCTCCTCTCCTTGGAAGGGGAAACCAGGGTAGTACGTCATTTCGGCAAGTCGCCCCGTGTTGATGTCGATGCCTTTGGCACACTGGTGCCTCTGGAGCAGCTCAGTGATGGCTATCAATCAGTGCTGGCATTGGCCACTGATATAATGGCTGTCATGCTCAAGGAGTGGAAGTCTATGGATGTGGCCGAGGGGCTCGTTCTTCTGGATGAGATCGGTGCTCACCTCCACCCACGCTGGAAGATGAGCATTGTCAAGAGCCTGCGGCAGGTGTTCCCCCGAGTGCAGTTCGTGGCGACCACCCACAATCCGCTCTGCCTGCGGGGGCTGAAGGAGAACGAGGTCGTCGTGATGCGTCGGAACGCAGAGGACCAGATCGTGGCGCTGACAGACTTGCCGCCGGTTGAGGGACTGCGGGTGGATCAACTCCTCACTTCGGAGCACTTTGGTCTCAACAGCACGGTAGATCCCGAGATCGACGCCATGTTCGATGACTACTATCGGCTTCTGGCCTTGCGGAAGCGGTCTCCGCAGCAGAATGAACAACTCAAGGAGTTAGGGGATCAGTTGAGCAAGTACGATCTGATGGGTACGACGCGCAGGGAGCAACTTGCTCTGGAGGCGATTGACCAGTACCTGGCCCAGGAACCCGAGCTCACCGATCTGAGCAAGCGCAGCAGCTTGAAAGATAAGACCCGACGCACCGTGAGTGAGATTTGGTCCCGTCTGGAACGAGAGGGGGGCGAGTGAGATGATCCACGTTGATCGCTCAACAGTACCGGCTCCCGAAGTGCTGACTGGCTCCAATTCGCGAGGAGTGCGCGAACGCGCCCAGGCAGTCGAGTTCTTCTCCAACCCTGCCAATTACGAGGGTGAGAATAAGAAGAAGTTCACTTTCCGTGCCTACAGCGACGACGTGGTCAAGGAAGCCCTGGACCAACTCTTTCACCACAAATGCGCCTACTGTGAGAGCAAGTATGAAGCCACTCAGCCGATGGATGTGGAGCACTATCGTCCCAAAGGGGCCGTGATCATCAACGGCGAAGAGCACAAGCCTGCTTACTACTGGCTGGCCGCCGATTGGGACAATCTGCTCCCCTCTTGTACCGACTGCAACCGGCGGCGCTACCATGAGTTCAAGGGGGCAGGCCGGAAGCTGGCCGGTAAGGAGACGCTTTTTCCCATTGCGGACGAGAGCAAGCGGGCAAAGGCTCCGGGTGAGGAGGAAGAAGAGGAGCGACTCTTACTGGACCCCTGCCGGGACCAGCCTGAGGAGCATCTGGAGTTTCTGAAGAATGACGAGGAGAGAGGGTTGGTTCGTCCATCTCTCCTGCCCAATGACCAGGAGAGCCCCAAGGGGAAGGAGTCCATCGAGGTCTATGGGTTGCAAAGGAGAGGCCTGAGGAATGAGCGTCGGGCCCGATTAACGCTCATATTGGAACAGATCGTGACGGTGGGTCGTGTCGTTCAACTCATGGACCACGACCCCAGCGATGCAAATATGGAGTGGCTGAGTGATGAGCTAGCCAAGCTGAGGCGCTTCACGGATGAGAACCAGCCCTACTCGGGGATGGCTCGTCAGTTCGTGGATCAGTATCTGGTGACGATTCTGTGACAACGGATATATTTGTGTCTCGTGCAGTGCTGGCTTTCCATGAATAGACCGGATGATTCCGCGTCGGGTGAGGATGAGCCTATGGCCATGACACCGCCCAACAATGTTGACGTGACAACCAACGCCGGTGGGTCTATCAGGAACACGCGAAGGCACGGGATGCTGAAGGTTGCCATCCTGATCGCAATTCTGGTGGCCCTGTGGCTGGCCCGTGAACCGTTGCTGGACTTGGTTGCCTTGCTTGCAGACCAGCAGGCCGTCGCTGCCTACGTGCAGAGTTGGGGCGTCTGGGGACCCTTGGTCTTCATCCTCATTCACCTGCTGCAGATCATCATCGCTGTCCTCCCGGGTCAGTTCGTCTTAATTGCGGGCGGCTACGTCTTCGGGTTCACGGGGGGATTGCTGCTCAATCTGGTGACGGTGATCGCCGGCAGTCAGCTCGCCTTCGTCTTGGCTCGCCTGGGCGGCCGGCCGCTAGTGAAGCGCCTGGTGCCAGCAGGCACACTGGATAAATGGGATTGGGTTGCGGAACGGCACGGGGTGGTCTTCTTGATATCTGGCTTCTTGCTACCCGTCATCTTCCCCGCCGACGTGATGAACTATATAGCGGGTTTGAGTTCTATGTCTGCGAGGAAGTTCCTGTTTGCGAGTTTACTGGGGCGCTTACCCAGTCTCATTCTGATGACACTGATCGGTTCGCACGGTCTCGAACTTTCGCTCGAAGCTTGGGCCATCATTGCTTTCGCCATTATCGGTCTCTTCTGTGCCGGTAGCTACGCCCTGGCGAGGATCCGGCGGCGCGAGTAGGGATGAATCATCTCCTGTTTGATCTGTGTGCCCGCATGCGATTGCGCGGACTGTAAGTGTATGATACAATTGTGTTCCTCCGCCGGGACCGCCGCTGGGACCGCGAGCATCCTTGCTCGCAACCATGGCAACCAGGATGGTTGCGTTCCTGGGCTGGGACCGCGAGCATCCCTGCTCGCAACTTCCCTGGTCAGGATCACATCACTCTTGTGGAGGTGAGACCTTGGTGGAAAAACTAACTCGAAGGCAGTTCCTCAAGCGGGCTGGCGTCCCGCCTCGGCATCTGACTTCCCCCAGCGCGTCTACGAGGCACTTTCGCTGGCATTGGACCATTCGCCCCAAGAGCTGCACTCGCTGATGGACCTGCTTATCGATGAATGGAAGAAGCAGGCAGGGGGAGTGCTGGCCCGGTTCGGATATGAGACGGCGTGGTAGTCACACAAAATACCCGAATCAGCCTACTACTTGCCACCACTCACAACGGTCTTCCAGGTTCAGCAGACAGTGGGAGGTGTCGCTGTGCGAGAACTGATTCAAGCCATTGATGCAAATCGGGAAGGCAAAGCGATGAGTGCGCCAGGAACGACCTTACTCCAACCGGAACTGATAGTCCGGGACAGCTCGGTGGTAACGAAGCCATGAACCAAGCCTGTGTGAAGGCGGCGATCGAAGATTGCTGCAGACTGGGAATCACGCTACAGAACCTGAATGTTCCAGGTTCGACTCACCTGGTGTTGTGAAGGTTCTCCAAATCAGAAGAAGGAGGAGCATCATCATGCAAAGCTCTAAGCTGGGTGTCATCATCGGCAATCGAGGTTTTTTCCCCGACCATCTGTGTGAGAGTGGCAGGGATGAGATCCTGCGGATTCTGGAAGAAGAAGGGATCTCAGCGGTTGTCCTGAGCCCCAAGGACACCATGTTCGGCTCTGTCGAAACGCAACGGGACGCTGAGACATGTGCTGAGCTGTTTAGGCAGCACCGCGATGAGATCGACGGTGTGCTGGTCACCCTGCCCAATTTCGGTGACGAGCGAGGCGTGGCCAATGCGCTGCGCAGGTCTGGCCTGGACGTGCCGGTGTTGGTTCAAGCCTTTCCCGACGAAGCGGCCAAGATGGCTGTGACGCATCGGCGTGACAGTTTCTGTGGGAAGATGTCCGTCTGCAACAATCTATGGCAGTACGGTATCCTCTTCTCTCTCACCAGGCAGCATACGGTTGCCCCCGACTCCCTAAGTTTCCGTCAAGACCTGCGGCAGTTTGTAGCTACTTGTCGGGTGGTGCGTGGCCTGCGACGGGCCAAAGTGGGTGCCCTGGGCACCCGTCCAGGGGCCTTCACGACCGTGCGCTACAGCGAGAAGATGTTGGAGCGCGCAGGCATCAGCGTGGAGGTCCTCGATCTCTCCGAAGCCTTCGGGCGGGCCAATCATCTCGCGGACGATGATCTGGAAGTGCGACGCAAGTTGGACGAGATCAGGGCCTACGTCTCCACCGAGGGCATACCCGCTCAGGCGCTGGCCAAGATGGCCAAGTTCGCCCTGGTCGTGGAGCGTTGGATAGGCGAGAACGAGCTGGTGGCCACAGCCGTTCAGTGTTGGACGTCCATGGAAGAGTTCTTTGGTGTCGTGCCTTGCACTGTGATGAGTATGTTAAGCAATACGCTGATTCCCTGTGCTTGTGAGACGGACATCACCGGCGCACTTGGCATGTATGCCATGCAGTTGTCCTCAGGGATGCCCAGCGCTCTCGTGGATTGGAATAACAACTACGGTGGTGATCCCGACAAGGGAGTGGTCTTCCATTGCAGCAACCTGCCCAAGTCCCTCTTTGCCGATATGCGAATGGACTATCAGGCTATCATCGCCGGTACCGTGGGCAAAGAGAATACCTACGGTACCGTGGTAGGCCGTGTTAAGAGCGGACCGTTCACCTTTTGTCGGGTCTCCACCGATGATTCGCGTGGAGTCATGCGGGCATACGTGGGCGAGGGGGAACTGACCGATGATCCGCTGGAGACCTTCGGTGGTTATGGGGTAGTGTGCATACCGGACTTCCAGAGGCTGTTGCACTACATCTGCGAGAATGGCTTCGAGCACCATGTAGCCATTAATCTATCGCAGACGGCCGCTACTCTGAGCGAGGCGTTGGGGAAGTACTTGGGCTGGGAGGTTTATTACCATCGAGTTGTGTGATGGCATCGTTTAGCATCGGGGGGTTGGTATGAGCAAGCGTAAATACACAATCGGAGTGGACTTTGGTACCGAATCAGGACGGGCTGTACTCGTGGACGTTGTGGATGGCAGCGAGATCGTCAGTGCCGTGCATCCTTACGCCGACGGCGTGATTGACGAAGTGCTGCCAGGCACTAGCACGGAACTCCCTCCCGACTTCGCCTTGCAGAACCCGGCGGATTACATTGAGGTGCTGAGAGCAACCATCCCCGCCATTCTGCGAGAGAGTGGCGTGGCTGCAGAGGACGTCATCGGCGTGGGCACCGACTTCACCGCATGCACGATGCTACCTATTGACGAAGGGGGCACACCACTTTGCATGAACCCGAAGTGGCGGGGGAATCCCTACGCATGGGTGAAGATCTGGAAGCATCACGCTGCACAGCAGGAGGCCAACCATCTGAACGAGATCGCCCTGCATCGAGACGAAACATGGCTATCTCGCTATGGGGGCAAGATCTCCTCGGAGTGGCTATTCCCCAAGATCTGGGAGACGCTCAATCAGGCTCCGGAAATCTATCAGGCAGCAGATCGTTTCATCGAGGGAGCGGATTGGATCGTGCTCCAACTCACTGGCGAGGAGCGGCGCAACTCCTGTACGGCAGGATACAAAGCCATGTGGAACAAGCGCGAGGGGTATCCCAGCGACGATTTCTTCGCCGCACTCGATCCTCGATTGCGACATGTGGTAGATGAGAAGCTCTCGCTCGAGATCTATCCCCTGGGACAGCGGGCCGGATACCTCACTCCTGAGATGGCCGAGATCACCGGCCTTCGGCCGGGTACGGCGGTATCAATAGGCAACGTAGATGCACACGTCTCCGTCCCAGCGGCGACGGTGGTGGAGCCCGGGCGGATGGTGATCATCATGGGGACCTCCAACTGTCACATGGTGCTGGGCAGCGAGGAACGTATCGTGCCGGGCATGTGTGGTGTCGTTGAGGACGGCATCATCGCGGGATTCCATGGTTTTGAGGCGGGTCAATCGTGTGTGGGTGACCATTTTGCCTGGTTTGTGAATAACTGCGTGCCCACCGACTGTCACGACGAGGCAAGGGCACGGGGAGTAGATCTACACCAACTATTGGAGGAGAAAGCCTCCCAGCAGGACCCCGGCGAGCACGGCTTGATAGCCCTGGATTGGTGGAACGGGAACCGCTCCGTGCTGGTGGATGTGGATTTGACCGGCTTGCTGGTGGGAGCGACGCTGGCTACCAAACCCGAGGACATCTACCGGGCGCTGATTGAGGCCACTGCCTACGGCACACGGATGATCATTGACACCTTCGAGCAGAACGGCGTGGCCGTGCAAGAGATCGTTGCTTGCGGCGGACTGCCGGACCGAAACAAGCTCCTGATGCAGATCTACTCGGATGTAACCGGGCGCGAGATCCGCGTCAGTGCTTCCCAGCAAACGCCCGCCCTCGGCTCCGCGATGTTCGGGGCCGTGGCGGCGGGAAGTGCGGCGGGAGGATACGACTCCATTTTTGAGGCTGCACAGCACATGGCCTGTTTGAAAGAAGAAGCATACCGGCCTGTTCCGAAACACCGTGCAGTGTATGAACAGTTGTATGCTGAGTACGTTCTCCTGCACGACTACTTCGGGCGAGGCGGGAATGACGTGATGAAGCGCCTCAAAGAGCTCAGAGCCAGAGCACGAACTGTTTCGTAAGAGGGAGAGTGACTTTTGCTGGCGACGTTGCGTAAGGAAGTGTGGCGGCTTCACCTGGAACTGCCCAAGAACGGTCTTGTCACATGGACTGGTGGCAACATCAGCGCGAGGGACCCGGAGAGCGGATACGTGGTCATCAAGCCCTCCGGCGTGCGCTACGAAGACCTGCGGCCAGAGAGCATGGTCATCGTAGATCTGAGCGGAAACCGTGTCGAGGGGAATCTCAAAGCCTCGTCCGATACGACCAGCCACCTGTACGTCTACCGCCACAGGCCGGACGTCAACGGCGTGGTTCACACCCATTCCCCGTACGCTACCGCCTTCGCCGCACTGGGAAAACCCATCCCCGTCTGCCTGACCGCTATCGCTGATGAGTTTGGTGGTCCCATCCCGTGCGGAGGGTTCGCTCTCATCGGCGGCGAGGAGATCGGCAAAGAGGTCGTGGAGTCCATCGGCGATTCTCGGGCCGTGCTCCTCAAGAACCATGGAGTCTTCACCATTGGTCCGACGGCAGAGATTGCGGTGAAGGCGGCCGTGATGGTCGAGGATGCCGCGCATACAATGTGGATCGCTCTGCAAATGGGGCAACCGGACGAGATTTCCCCACAAGATGTGGCGAAGCTACACCAGCGCTACGCCAACGTCTACGGTCAGTAGGAGTGGGTCGAAGAGAGGAAGGCGGGGAGGGTAGCGTTCTAGTATCCCCCTATGCCCTATGCCCCATGTCTTTGGTCATCGAGGAGGGTACTTTGGCTTCTCTCCCCTCTGGCTCGGTGTGGTGTTTTTGTTCACGTTTGGGTTGCTCTTGCTGGTCTTGAGTCTGATCGCCAGGTTCCTGTTCTTCCGACCCTGGATGATGACCGGTATGTTAAGGGGTGGGCGGTGAGCCCGGTGCTGGCATGCTCCGTGAGTCCTCGATCTCATTGGCGTCATCGGAGTGTCGAGATGGATCCCCTTAGACACCCTCGTCTCCATAGTGTTTGACAGCACACGGACGTTGTACTAAGCTCTTCGCTATCTGGCAGAGTGCGATCGTCGTCTCTTGCGTCGTGGTCTACACGCTGGTGCGGAAGAGCTAGTAGGGAGGTTGTAGAAGGAATGCGCGTCGGATTCCCTAGTGCTGTTCACGTGTTCTTCCTGCGCGAGGAGCAGGTACTCTTGTTGCGCCGCTTCAACACTGGATACGAAGATGGCAACTACAGCGTCGTGGCGGCACATAAGCTAATCCACCCTTTACACTATCCCGTAGTAAAATGTGGTACAACAGATCATGAGTGCGGCTCTGTGTCGATTAGGTACTGCGTGGGCAGGAGGGACAGTGTTGAGAACACATCGCTTGCTTGCCTCGCTCGTCCTTACCAGTGGGATGATCCTGCTCTGGCTGGTAGCGGGTGAGTTTGCACCTGGCGCCGCTGCGCCGCCTGGGCATTTGTTAGGTAGCCCCGTTGGGGGCTCGGAACACGAATTACTTCGAATCTCTTCCCCGACTGATAACGCTGAATGGAGTGATCGCGCGGATTCATTCATCTCCAGCCAACGCCCGGTGGTTCGGACCGGCGATGCTAGCGGAACAACTGTATTGGCCTCTGGGTCTTGCTGCGAACCCCTACCGCCTCCCACTGGGAACATCATTGAGGTCTACCCGTCGCAGGCGCGTCAGCTTGATTCCATCGTTGCAGGAGCGGCTGCCGGCGACACGATCCTGCTTAACGATGGCGTCTACGAACTACACGGTGACTATCTCTGGGTCGACACCCCTGGACTGTCCATACGCTCGAAGAGTGGGAATCGTGATGCTGTGATCATTGATGGAGGCTATGAGACCACCGAGATCATCCACGTGCATGCCTCCAACGTGACCATCGCCGACCTCACTCTGAAGCGGGCCTACT
>JAKLPW010000242.1 GCA_022013675.1 Anaerolineae bacterium
CGGATGGGGATTTGCAGGCGTTGTGTCAGGCCTGGGCCGATCAGGCTTACGGTCGGAGGATCTATGAGGTGAATCTCTATACGGTCGCTGTCGGACAAGGAGAAGAAAGAAGCCGCCTGCTCGCGAAGTACCGTCACCGTGGCATTGGCGATACCGGCCAATTGAGAGGCATCGGGCCACACGATGCTGACGGTGAGGATGCGGTGCAGTTTACCGCTACTGGTTGCACCTTGAATTGCTCCCGCGGGGATGCTCGCATCCGTGTCTTCCCAGCTTCCCATTTCCAGGGCCTTGTCCCGAACCGCCTGGGTGAAGGCCGAGCTCTTGACAATCTCTGCTAGGTCATCAATGAGGTACTCCGCGGTAAGCCAGGTGTAGTACCGGTCGTAGGTATAGTAGCCGTCGGTGCGAGGTTCCGGTTGCAATCCGACAACGAAACGCATGGAGGCCGAGTATTGTGGGGCTGGGGAACCTTGTAGCAAGCTCCCCACTAGCACTATCAGGACCAGGGATAGCGGAATCCAGGCGCGCTTCTTGACGATGTGGGCGTAGCATCTCAGATCCACGTTTCCACTCCTCGGACAACTACCCCCAGATGAGAGCTACGAAATGGGGGACGAAGATCAACATACCCACGACGACGGAGGTCATTGCGGCTATCAGAACCGCAGCGGCGGCAATATCCTTCGCCAATTTGGCCAAGACGTGATACTCTTCCATGACAAGGTCTATGGCTACTTCAACGACTGTATTCATGGTTTCGGCGACGATCACGAATCCTATGGTCAGCACTATCACAGCCCATTCCACTGGAGGGATGTGAAGGATCAGCCCCACTATCGCAACCAGGCAGGCGACGGCAAGGTGGATGCGGGGATTGCGCTGAGTGCGCAGGACGTGCTTGAACCCATCGAAAGCGTAGCGGAAACTATCTAGAATTGTGCTGCCTCTCTCGGGCAAGGGTGTCATAGATGTTTGCCTTGACTCTGCTGTTTGCGCTCCTGTAGCGTCATCTCGGGGTATTGGACCCTGGGATGGAATATTCCCTGCAAAATGCCGAGGAAGGCCCCTCGAATCACTTCCAGGTCACGCAGGGTAAGGTCACATTGATCGAGTTGGCCATCTGCAAGGCGGTTGCTGATGGTCTGCCGAATGAGATGGTCCATCTCCTCGGGAGTGGAAGGTCTGTCCGCACGGATGATGGCTTCGCAGGAGTCGGCCAGCATCACTATGGCCGTCTCTTTGCTGCGGGGCTTGGGGCCCGGATAGCGAAAGTCGGATTCATCTATGCTGTCACTGTCCGCAGAGTTCTGTACGGCCGTTCGATAGAAGTACGAGACCAGCAAGGTACCGTGGTGTTCGGGAATGAAGTCTCTTATCCTATCGGGCAGACCGTATCTCTTGGCCAGTACCAGCCCATCCGTCACGTGGCTGATGATGATCTGTGCGCTGGTCACAGGATCGAGCTTCTCGTGTACATTCTCTCCGGCGGATTGATTCTCTGAGAAGAAATAGGGGCGCAGGATTTTTCCAATGTCGTGGTAGTAACTTCCTACCCGGGCCAGCAGTGGGTCCGCTCCAATAGTGGCGGCTGCGCGTTCCGCCAGATTGCTGACGATCAAGGTGTGATGATAAGTGCCGGGCGCGTCGAGCAGGAGTTGCCGCAGAAGTGGATGAGTGGGACGGGCGAGTTCCAACAACTGTAACGTAGTCGTGATGCCAAAGGCCCTCCCCAGCAACGAGAACGCGGCAAACGTGAGACTGGCTGACAGTGCTCCGTTGGCAAGGCTCATGCCCGCGAGCTGTAGGAGGACGACGGGGCTGTAGTCGTGGAGCAGGAAGCGAAATGCTATCACTGTGACGAGATTGGCCAGACCAGTGTAGAGGCCCGCGCGTACAAACGCTGAGAGCTGCTCCATGCGGTGTACGCTCAACGCCGCGACGGTGCCTCCGAGCAGGATGTACGCGGTGACTTCCAGGCTCCCACCGGACATATGCCCAACGATGATACTGAGGCAGGCCGTCGTTATGATAGAGAGCTCCGTGTCCAGCAGCAGAGCGATTAGCATAGATAGGGTTGTCAAAGGGAAGAGGTATGGCAGGACGGTGTTCCCAGGGACCATCAGCTTGGCCACGCCTGCTGTACAGATGAGACTTAGAGTAAGGAGCAACGCCCTTCGCGGGCGACTCCAACAGTCTGGATGGAAATAGAAAATGTACGTTCCCAAAGCACTGACGATGATGGCAACCAGGGCGACGGCTCCCAGGATGTCCCGCCACTGAACCGCTTGTCTCAGAAGTCCGAGGGCTCCCATCTCTTCGATATCAAGGCTGGTAACGATATCCCCTTCCCGTACAATCGCCTCGCCGTTCTCGATGGTACGCTGGATAGGCTCGACCTCCTCACGGGCCTGCTGACGGAGTTCGGCTGTCTTTTGAGGATCGTAGAAGCTGTTTGGCACGACGAAAGCGCGTATCAGGGCTGTGATGAGTTCCTGTTGAGCGTCTGGCAGGGCTGGATTGATCAGTCGGGGGATCTGGCGACGGACTTCGATGATCTCTTCTTCGCGGATGTCATCCTGCATCACGATGCCCAGTACGCGCAGCATCTCGGCAGCGACATTCTGCCAGTCGTCATCATGCAGCGAGAGCGCGGTGCTGATTGCGCCTGTGGAAAGCATCAGGTTGGGAGTTTCCTGGAGCGCCTTAACGCGCTCGTCGAGAGCAGCAGATGTGTCGTTGCGTATGGCTTCAAAGTAAGCCAGTACCTCCTCTGCCTTCGCAGCCCGTTTACCAGCAATCTCCTCGTCGGCCGGTGTGTAGGCTTTCTCGACCGCTTCGGCCATCTTTTGGCGTTCACGCTCAGTGAGGACGCTGCTCAGGTAAGTGACCTTGTTGGTGGCCAGAATACTGCGTGGTGAAGCTTCCCCCGCCGTCAGATGGATGCGATTGGATCCCGCGGCAGTGACGAGGAGCGCGCTCCAGGAAGCCACCACCAAGAGGCCCATCAGGAGGAGCATCAGTCTCTGTCTCCAGGAGAGGAGGGGGACAAGTTGCCCTTGGGGCGCAGCTACCTGATGAGCAGCGTTCTCTGGTTCTGAGAGATGAGCGGGCAGGCTTGAGCCTTCTTGCTCGTCCGGTGTCTTGTGCGTCATCTTTACGGTATCCTGAGTCCTTACTTGCTCCGGTGGATGGCAGAGGTACCTTGAAAGAGAGCTACTCCTGGGACGTAGGAGCCAACAACTCCCGCACGACCTGGTTGACTGTCCTGCCGTCCGCTTTCCCCTTGAGAC
>JAKLPW010000243.1 GCA_022013675.1 Anaerolineae bacterium
GCCCCAGCGGACGCAAGAACCTAACGTTAATTGTAACATGCTCTCCGTCCACAGTCGACCGTCGCCCAATATATCTGGGGTCATTGTAATACAGACCGGGCCGATTGTCAAGCTCTGCTTACCCAAAACAGAGAACCCGATTAGAAGAAGCTTAGAAACAAGCTCCACCGAGATTCAAAAATCAGAAACGCGAAACCCTTGACAAACCGATTCCTAGATAGTATAATAATGGCCAATGGTATATACAAGTAATGTCAATCGAGAAACACAGAAGACATAATGCGCCAAACCATTGACAAGAACGATTAAGCATGATACAATGTGTTTGCTTGGATTTGCGGACTCCGGTACTGTAATGTACTTCTGAGACCAGACACTTTTCAGGTCGATACTGGATATCGGATCTTTTCTGCACTGCGCGCTTACAAGCAGGACCCCGTACGAAAGCGCCAGACCCTTCCAGCATATCGCATCTCGTGGTTCTGACAAGGGAAGAGGGTTTTATCCAGACTCTCGCACTCATAAGTCATACGCTTATTATCCCGTACTACCCCTTGAATTCAGGGATAGGTTTGGAAGGCAAGGCAAAGATTTCATGGGCCTAGCATTGTTCCGGATTGACGATCGGCTGATTCACGGACAGGTGGTTACCTATTGGACCAGGCGTCTGAATATTAACCGTATAGTAATTTCCAATGACGCGGTGGCCAAGGATCCATTCCTTAAGAAAGTGCTCAAAATGACAGCACCCTTGGGGGTGAAGGTCAACATATTGACTCAAGAGGAGACACTGGCAGCTTATGAGGCCGGCAAGTTTGAGAAATATCAATTGTTGTTGCTGGTGAAAAGCCCCGAGGATGCTAGGGCTTTGATTGACGGTGGGTTAGAGACGGACGTGGTGAATGTGGGTGGGATGGGGTCCAAACCCGGAACTGTGACTCTCTACAAGAACGTATCGGCTTTGCCCGAACAGATCGAGATCTTCAGGGAACTGACTGCACGTGGAATCAGTATTCAGTTCCAGATACTACCTGATCATGATGTGGTCACTTTTGATCGTCTGAAGTTGACAACCTAAGAGTGATCATATTGTGACATCCTATTTTCGTTGTCTGTGCGTTCGCCCACTAGGTGGGTGCCCACTAGGTCGGTGCCCACTGAGTGGGATGGAGAAAGGAGGTGCCCTCAGCAGATAAGAACCCGTAGACTCGTTTCGTGAGACGTAGTTATTCGTAGCGCTAAGAAAGCACAAGAAAGGAGTAGTATAGAATGGTTTTTCGAGCGATTCTAATCAGTCTGTACGGCTATTTAGCCAGTAGCACCTGGATGTTTGCTACGGGCTTCATGGTCTGGAATCGTCCTTTCATTGCAGGCACCATAGTTGGCTTGATTCTCGGTGATCCAATGAAAGGCATGTTGGTGGGAGCGACGATCAACCTCGTCTACCTGGGTTGGATATCGGCCGGCGGATCCGCTCCGGCTGACATCGGCTTCGCAGGTGTCATCGGCACTACGGTAGCCATTACAGGTAACCTGACCGCGGAGGAAGCTCTGGCCATCGCTGTCCCCGTGGGATTGTTGGGCGCTTATCTGGGCACGTTCGTGATGACACTTTGCTCCGTCTTCCCCCAATGGGCTGATCAATATGCCGAGGAGGGCAACACCAAGGGAGTAGCGCTTGTGAATATGCTGCCCAGGCAGGTTCTCCTCTTCCCACTCCGTGTCATCCCAATATTCTTAGTTGTAATGTACGGAGGAGATGCTGTAGCGGGTCTGCTCAGTGCCCTTCCGCAAGGAGCCATTAATGGCTTAAATGTAGCAGGGGCAATGCTGCCAGCCGTCGGCGTGGGCATGTTGCTCATGTATATGGGGCGCAAGAAGTTGCTGCCTTTCTTCTTCCTGGGCTACCTCCTGGCTGGATATGCCACAAAAGACCTGATGCTGGCTGCAACATTGGGAACTGTTATTGCTCTCATCTACATCCAGTTCGTTCCCTCAGAAATGGAGGCTGAAGAACTATGAGCGCTAAAAAGAAA
>JAKLPW010000244.1 GCA_022013675.1 Anaerolineae bacterium
CTGGCCCTCAAGCGTGCCCTGGAGAAGATAGGCAACGTCTTCGTACTCGCTCCAGACCACAACTGGTCCGCATCGGGTCATACGAAGACGATGCACAAACCTCTGCGCGTCAAACCAGTTCAACTGGACGATGGTTCGCAAGCGTTGGCGTGCTCCGGGGCACCCTCCGACTGTGTGGCCTTGGCACTTCTTGGGGTATTGCCCCACATGCCCGACCTGGTGGTGTCAGGCATCAATCCGGGCTCAAACCTGGGGCTAGATGTCACCTATTCGGGCACGGTATCAGCAGCCTGGGAAGCAGTTGTCACACACATCCCGGCCATAGCTGTTTCGCTGGGTGCTGGTGAGAACCTGGATTTCACCTTTGCAGCAGACTACGCTGGCAATCTAGCGAACACGGTACTCCACATGAAACCCGCGCAACCTATGCTGCTGAACCTCAATGTGCCCAACCTGCCGGCGGAAGAGATTACAGGGGTCGAAATCACACGACTAGGACAACTGACCTACCACGATGTCTTGGAAGAGCGGCGCGATCCACGAGGACACAGCTACTACTGGATCGGCGGCGACCAGCCACCCACAGCGATACTGGAGCCAGGCACGGATGTCGCTGCTTTGGCCCAGGGGAAAATCTCCATCACACCAATTCAGCTTGACCTTACTAACCATTCGTTGATCAAGGAACTGCGACACTGGAAGTTGGGACTCTGACGACACTATTAGAGAAGATCAAGGCGTAGAATAATCTGCGTCCGGTTGCCCTGATCCCTATCGGCTACCCACGCCAGCCTTCCTCTCGTTCGACGAGCCGCCACCCTGTCTCTGAGGTAAGTGAGATCAGAGACTAAATGGGATAGAGGCCTATCCATGAATGAAGTTCCCTACCTTACACTCAACGACGTAAGACGGGCACTGAGCAGACCGCGTCCTGAACTCGAAGCACTCCTACGCATGGCAACCCAACCACGACCAGGCGGAGCCGGCCTGCCTCTTGGGCATAGCCCCAAGCAAGGAGGCGTCCTCCTGCTGCTCTATCCCATCGATTCATACCTGCACCTGGTTCTAACACGGCGCACAGAGCAAGTAGCCAACCACAAGGGGCAGATATCGCTGCCAGGCGGTGCCAGGGAACCAGGGGACCATTCCCTGCTGGAGACAGCCCTGCGAGAGACCAGGGAGGAACTGGGCATACGTACAGATCAGCTACAGGTGCTTGGCCCGCTCACCTCCCTTTATATCCCCCCCAGCGACTACTGTATTCAGCCCTATGTGGCCTATGCCGATGCGCGACCGGATTTCAGCCCGGAGCCTACCGAGGTAGAAGAACTCCTTGAGATGTCCCTGAATCACTTACTCGATCCGGTCACGCGGGAAGAGGAGATTTGGGAACTACGGGGTCATCCGGTGGTCGTGCCCTTCTACCGCCTGGGTGAGCATAAGATATGGGGTGCAACAGCCATGGTACTGAGCGAGTTCGAGGTGATGCTCAGAAGATCGTACATGGGTCAACAGCAGCGCTAGGAGATTCTGCTTCTCAGAGGCTCAAAGATGTCGGATAATCCCACTGGTCAGACCTCTCTGGCCTCCAGCGGCAGGATACTCGAAGAATTTGGAAGTCTTCAGCAAGATAGAGACCGGCTATGATCCGATTCGGAACCGCGTTGCATCAGGCACGCCTCTTGCACGAGACAGACTTCCGAAGTCTTCTCTCCTGAGGTATCCTCCAACTCCCCGTTTTGCCAAATCAAGCCTGTCGCGGTATAGTACCCTGGTAAAAGAAATCTTGATCATCGCTTTGACCACGTAACCAAGGAATTAGTCTCTCTACGGAGGTGTTTGCTTGGCTAATGTAGTCACTCTGTCGCGTTTCCCACTGTTGATCCTTGTCCTGGCGCTGCTCTACTCTCGGAACACCGTATTGTGTTGGATAGCCCCGGTCCTGCTTTTCGTTCTCATCATGATGGACACTCTCGATGGCTTCGTGGCGCGGGCGCGTGACGAAGTCAGTTTGCTGGGCAGCATACTGGACATCGCCGCGGATCGGGCCGTTGAGATCGTGCTCTGGGTCGTTTTCGCAGACCTGAATCTAATTCCCCTGGCAGTTCCCATTATCGTGATCGTACGTGGAACGCTTGTGGATGCTCTACGCAGCGCAGGCGCGCGGAATGGACAGTCACCCTTTAGCATCACGTCATCGAAATGGGGCCAGCGGATCGTAGCCTCTCCCCCCATGCGCACCGTCTATGGGGTATCCAAGGGCATCGCTTTCTGCTGCTTGGCTGTGACGCACGCGCTGCGGTTGTACACCGGAGGGACGGCCCAGGCATCACTGGCGCACTCTTTCTGGGTTTTCTCGAATGTGATAACCTGGATTGCCACTGCGCTCTGCATCGTACGGGCCATCCCGGTATTGGTCGAGGCCCCGGGCTCCATCCGAGACCAGGCCTAATAGCGGCCACGGGTAGTGAAGCGAGAGGTTAATCATGAGATTCCAAGACCTAACCAGCAATCCGAACGTAATCCGCCTGGGGCTATTTATCGGGAGACACATGCCTCGTTGCGTCGGTTATGCCATCGCGCGCGGAGGGGCTAGCTTCATAGCCTGCACCAAACCGGAGATCTACTTGACAGTGCGGGCCAACCTGCGGCAGGTGATGGGACCGGAGATGGAGAACAAAGCCCTTCACAGATTGGTCCGCAGAGTCTTCTACCATGCTGGGCAAACCTACTACGACCACTTCCATGCTTTCACCCACGGCGATGAGGCCGTGAGGGAGATGATTCGCATAACAGAAGAAGACCTGGCCAATCTTGCAAAGGCGCAGTCGCACGGCAAGGGAACGATGTTTGTGACAGGGCACCTCAGCAACTTCGATCTGGCAGCCTTGGCTCTCGTGCTTCAGGGTATCGAGTTCCAGGGGTTAAGTCTGCGTGACCCCATAGAGGGGTTCAAGGTGCTCAACCTCCTACGCACCGAGGGAGGTATTAAGACAACACCCGTTGGGATAGCCTCCTTGCGAGGCGCTATCCGTCGTCTGCGTGCAGGAGGAGTGGTTGGTACAGGGGTGGATCGCCCCATAGGGCAGGGCGACGAGCCCGTGGAGTTCTTCGGGAAGACGGCACTCCTTCCCACGGGGCACATCCGGCTCGCCCTCAAGACTGACGCCACCGTTGTGGTTGGTTATTGCGAATTCGACGCTGATGACGGCTACAGGCTGAGAATCGAGCCTCCCATGGAATTGATTCGCACCGGCGATCGGCGTCATGACGTGCAAGTGAATGCCCAGCGCGCACTGGATGCGCTGGAGAAGACCATTCGTTCCCACCCAGACCAATGGCTTCTCTTCGTGCCCGTCTGGCCCGATGAGAACGCTGAGGAGCCCCCAAAGGTCTAGAAAACCTCTTCGGGACGCAATCCTCACTGTCAGACTCTACATCTCCAGTCCCAAACCATTGGGGCTTCCGGACCTGCGAAGGAGTATGCAAAAGCATCGTATGGAAAACATCCTGAAAGTCTTGAATCCGGCTCAGCGCCAGGCAGCAGAAGCGGTCGAGGGGCCAGTGCTAGTGCTAGCTGGGCCAGGATCCGGCAAGACACGCGTCTTGACCCACCGGATTGCCTATCTGGTCAGGGTGTGCAGCGTCGAACCCTATAACATCATGGCCGTCACCTTCACCAACAAGGCAGCCAAGGAGATGAGGGCTCGTCTAGAGACATTGATAGGCGAGCAGCTAAAGCATCTCACAGTGGGCACCTTTCACGCCATCTGCGCCCGCATCTTGCGTCGTGAAGCTCAACATCTGGACATTGAAAGCAACTTCGTGATCTATGACGCTGACGACCAGAAGCGACTGATTCGAGAGGTACTGCACGAACTCAACCTAGACGATAAGACCTATCGCCCCGCCTCCGTTCACAACGCCATCTCCCGCGCCAAGAACGAACTCATCTCGCCCGAGGCGTACGATCCTCCTTCCTACTGGTACGAGGCTGTGAGCCGTGTGTACGGGCATTATCAGAAATCGCTGACCGCCAACAACGCCCTGGATTTCGATGATCTGTTGATGAAAGTCTCGGAACTGTTCAGGGGCAATGAGACTGTATTGCAGCGCTACCAGCGGAGATATCACTTCATTCTGGCAGACGAGTTCCAGGACACCAATCACGCCCAGTACACACTGCTGAGACTCCTGACCGGAAAGCGCGGAAATCTCTTCGTAGTTGGAGACGAAGACCAGAGCATATACCGCTGGCGTGGCGCCGATTTTCGCAACGTCCTGCGTTTTCGCGAGGATTATCCGGATTCCAAGCTGTTTCTGTTGGAGCAGAACTACCGCTCTACTCAGAACATCCTGGACGTAGCCCATCAGGTGATCACCCTGAATCGCTCTCGCGTACCCAAGAAGCTCTGGACCCAAAACCCCCGTGGTCAGAAGATCGTAGTCTTCGAAGCCTACGATGAGCACGAAGAGGCTCAGTACGTCACGGGCGAGATCCAGCGTCTGGTGTCTCAGGGTGAATGTCGCTTGAGGGATTGTGCGATCATGTACCGCACCAACGCCCAGTCCCGCGTCCTGGAGGACGCGTTCATGCGAAAAGGCATGCCTTACAAGTTGGTAGGCGCAACCAGGTTCTACCAGCGACGGGAGGTGAAGGACGTACTGGCATACCTCCGCTTGATTCACAACCCTCTGGACACGGTCGGCCTCCAGCGCATTATCAACGTTCCGCCACGGGGCATCGGACGTAAGACAATGGTAGCCGTCACCGATTGGGCAGCACAGGAAGGCATTCCCTTCTACACGGCCTTACAATTGCTTCGAGAGGACGAGGATAGCCGAAGAGACACCGAAAAGGTCAACTTGCCACCGATGCTTCCTTTCGATACCCGCAGTCGCCGTGTGTTGCTTACATTCCTGGTCTTGCTAGACGACCTGATCGCCGCGCGGAAAACTAATTCCCTGCCAGAGCTGCTTGATATGGTACTGGAAAGAGCCAACTTTGCTCGCTACATCCGAAATGGAACGGACGAGGGGGAGGAGCGCTGGAGCAACGTCATGGAACTTCACAGCGTCGTCCAGGAATACGCATCCCTTCCGGCAGAGTCGGCATTGACGGTCTTCCTGGAAGACGTATCGCTGGTGTCCGAGGTAGACAACCTGGATGAGAAAACGGATGCTGCCACACTTCTGACCCTCCACACCGCCAAGGGGCTGGAGTTCTATGCCGTCTTCATCGTTGGCATGGAAGAAGGGGTCTTCCCTCACAACCGCTCCTTTGGGGAAGAGGAGGAGATGGAGGAGGAACGCCGGTTATGCTACGTCGGCATCACCCGGGCCAAAAGCAAGCTGTACCTGGTCTATACCTTTCGGCGCACCCTATACGGAAGCCAGGTGGTGAATGAGCCCTCTCGTTTCATTCGGGACATACCCAAGCAGCTCATAGCGGGGCATCACCCAGCCCCTTCCCGATCCACACGGAATGTCCCGTCTCCCCTGAGATGGAACATACCTGTAGAAGCCCCGAAGGTAATCAAGCCCAGCTTCTCCACCGGTGATCGCGTCCAGCATGATTCCTTTGGCGAAGGCGTAGTAGTCAGCAGCAAGAGTAGTGTGGACGACGAAGAGGTGACAGTGGCCTTCGTTGGAGGAGCGGGGATCAAGCGGCTACTGGCCAGCCTGGCCGGACTGAAGAAGATCGAGTGAAACCAGAAGCATCGGGGACAGCGATGGCACGAAGGAAGAAAATCCTCGGAACTGCGATCGTCGGAATAGTCGCACTAGCGGTCTATGGTCTAACCGTTGCGCCCGGGCTCACCTGGGCCCACGATGGGGCCGATGGGGGAGACCTGGCAGTAGCCGTCGCCAATCTCGGTATCCCTCACCCACCCGGGTATCCGACGTACGTCCTTCTAGGCAAACTGACGACTGCGCTGTTGCCCCTCGGTGATATCGCCTATCGTCTGAATCTCCTATCAGTCGCCTCGGCAACACTAGCAGTCATCGCAGTGTATCTCTGCCTGGTCTGCTGGCCGATAGTTGCTCAGAAAGGCCAATCATACAAACACATGCTCGTCGCAAGCGGAAGCGCCGCTCTGATGATTGCCTTCTCCCCTACCTTCTGGTCCCAGGCAATCATCACCGAGGTCTATGCCCTGAACGCCGCTTTCGTAGCAGTGATACTGCTCCTCCTCTTTCGCATCCTCTCCCGTGCTTCCGAGACCAAGACAGTGCTGCCCTGGCTCGGCCTGATTCTGGGGATCGGCCTGGGCAATCACCAAACCTTGGTGCTGCTAATACCTTCCATCGTCGTTCTTTTGTGGCGCAGGCGTCACGATTTGCATCTGGAGTGGAAGGTAGTCGCGAAGGCATCTCTGGCTACAGCGGCGGGACTGGCAGTATACCTCTATCTGCCGCTGCGAGCGGCGGCCAGACCAGTGCCAAATTGGGGGAATCCAGTAACCGTGGAACGCCTCTTGTGGATGGTCTCAGGATCTGCCTATCGCCATTACCTTTTTGGGTTGCCCCTGAGCTACGTCCCCGCTCGGCTGTCAGCCTGGGCGTCTGGCTTGCTGGCTCAATACGGTGTCTGGGGCGTCATTCTGGGCTTGACAGGACTCTGGCAGTTGGCAGAGAATGAGGGCGACAGGGCCCTGGCCGAGGGGATGCTCTTCTTCCTCTATAGCATCTACGCCCTCGGGTACGATACAGCCGATTCCTACGTCTATCTTATTCCAGCCTATCTGGTCTTCGCTCTCTGGATCGGCCGGGGTATAGCCTATCTACTGATACTGGCACTTGAACAGAGAAAA
>JAKLPW010000245.1 GCA_022013675.1 Anaerolineae bacterium
ACGGTCCAGGGCAGGACCAGCAGCAAGGCAACGATGGCCATGACGCAGATCAGGCGCAGGATGCGACTCACATTCTCACCGGCGTGGAGACAGAGCCACAGACACGCGAATGGCGCGAAGATGAGCATCACCGGCTCCAGCAAGGCCAGCAAGCCAATGACGATTCCAGCGGCCACGGCTATGCCGGCCCGAGGCTTCTCCGATAGCCGCAGAACAAGCAGCACCTCGAGCGCCAGCAAGTCAACGATGAAGGTGATCGGTCGTATGCGCGTCACAGAGTAGACCAGCGGCGGGTAGAGAGCCAAGACAAGCCCTGCCACCACCCCCACTCTGTGGCTCCACAGCTTGCGCCCTATCCAATAAACGAAGAGACAACCAAAGGCCGAGGACAGAGCTTGAAGCAGCTCTATGCCCAGATAAGCGGCCGGTGTATGCATCCCCAGGAGCAGATAGACTCCGGCCAGGAAAAAGGGATAGAGAGGAGCCATCCACGACGTCAGTTGTAGATAGCTGATCCCATGTACGGGGCGATAGGCGAACCCCTCTCCCAGCACCAGGTGGGCGGCAATCCCGTCATGCTCCGAGAGCTGCATCGGCAGATTATATGAATGGAGATAGAAGACGGCTACCAGGCGAACGGCCAAAGCGAAGGCAAAGAGCACCCAAGGGTAGCCTCGCTCCCTTACAGAAACTCGCCTGGTAGATACTTCGGAAACGGTCATAGCGATCTCTCAGTCCCTAATCCTCCCGCAGGTTCTCCTCAAAGCCCACATCCAGAGCCAGAAGGTTCCTCGGCGGACCGGCTGTGGCTCTCCTGACTTCGAAACCTGCGGGAGGGTGGTCACGATCACTCTCCCTTGAAGATGACCGGCAGGTTAAGCCGAAACAGTGTCTCGATGGGCGTCGGCGAACAGGTCGCTGTCGGCGTCCACATCGGCGTGTACGTGGGCGTGGCAGTCGGTGTATAGGTCGGCGTGTTCGTCGCGGTTGCCGTGGGTGTTGGCGTGGGGGTACTGGCCGGAGGGGTCTCCTCGGGCGGTATGCCGGACCCGCCGCACTCCACAGGCCAATCAACGTACAACTGGGAATGGGTCGAGGATGTTGAGGGAAGCTCGTCGCAGAATACATACGCCGTGTGAATCAGGTAGCCGGGTTCGCGACGACCCTGGGTGTTCAACTCCAACCACTTCTGATCCGTATCACTGGGATCCATGTCGCCCAGGTCCCAGATGAGAGCGTACGCCCCATTCCCGTCATACCCGTAGTAGTACCCCTGCGTGGTGATGGTATCATCGGGATAGGTTCCTTCGGGAAGGGGATTGCTGACGTAGACGTTGTGCAGAGTTTCATCGCCCTGGTTGGTGACATCAATGTTGTAGCGCATGCGCCAGCCGACACAGCGCCACTCCCAACCCCAGCTCCAAAGGTTAATACTAATCGCTGGATCAGCCCAAACAGCACCAGCGACTGTCAGCAACAGTGCGGATAAGAGCACAGTGAACATCGCGACAAGATAGAGTTTCTTCATGTGGTTTGGAGGTGCTCCTTTCAGTTTGTGTGTCTGTACAACGATCATAGTCAGTAAGCCCAGCACTCTGAGTCCCTCATCCTGAGCGCAGACGAAGGATCAGAAAGCGCAGCGCGCCCGCGCAAACAATCAAATGACCCGTGTCGCAGCACAACAAAGCGACGAATCTCCTTTCGGGCGAAGAACCCTGAGGCCTGGGCTGTTTCATCATCCTTCGTCGCGAGAGCCGCCGCCTTTGGCCATACTCTTTGTGGCAGAAATAGTAGCTATAATTACGTCACGCATCAGGATAGGGAACATCCGTGATGCCGGTGACGCACGTCAAGTCCGAAAGAATCTTTCGAACGCGAGCCGGATTGCCGTATGCGACCGCCTTCGCAGGGATATCCCCTGTCACCACGCTCCCCGCACCGATGAGAGCATACTCCCCGATGGTAACATAGGGAAGAATAGTGACATTGGCACCGACCCGTGCTCCACGACAGAGCGTCGGGCCTCGCATGCACTCAGCGGAGTGGGCACAACCCGGATGGATATCATTCGCCACGATCACCCCAGGAGCCATGAACACATCATCCTCGATAACAGTGAACTGAGCCACATAGACGTTGCTATGAATCTTGACCCGGTCGCCAATGCGACATCCGTAGTCAACAACAGAGTTAGCCCAAATGCTCACATCA
>JAKLPW010000246.1 GCA_022013675.1 Anaerolineae bacterium
GCGTTCGTGGAGAGCGGTGGCCAGGTTGTGGAAACGACCAGCTACGATGGCTTCGTGAGAGACTATACCGCTGAACTCGAGCCCATCGCCGCCCATGCCCCTGACGTGTTGCTCCTGCCTAACTGCGCGCCGGAGGTCAACGACATCGCTCTTCAGGCGCGCAAGATGGGCATTGACGCCACCCTGCTGGGATGCGATAGTTGGAGTCTGGACTTGGACGCGCGGGCGGTGGAGGAGGGCTACTACTGCGTGGAGTTCACGCCTCTCGATCCGCGAGATCAGGTTGGGGAGTTCCTGGCGGCCTATCGCGAACGCTTCGACTGCGAGGCGGACAGCTTCTCCGCGTGGGGCTACGACACGGCCCGGGCGCTGCTGGACGCCATCAAGACCGCAGGATCGGTGGGAGTTGAGGATGTGGAGCAGGCACTGCTAGGTCTGACGTTTGACGGGTTGACCGGCCTCACTCGCTTCGATGACCAGGGCCGGGCTCATAAGAACCTGGCGGTAATCCGCGTCACGGATGGAAAAGAAGAGTTCGACACTCGCGGGTCTCCTTGACCCGGTTCATGGTGCGCCATGATCTGGCTGGCCAAGTCTTGCCCGGCATGGGGGCATTTCCTCTTGCCGCGCAGTTAGCCCCACGATACAGTCCTGTTGCCGCTTCTTTCGCCTTTTCTAGAAGGCTATGATATAATACCCTTGGGAGCAGCAGAGAACAGAAGTTCCGCCTACGAGGCATCGCTGAGGAAGAGGCGGCCTGGATGGTCAGGCCCTGATGGGGTCCTCGGTTAGAACGACCCCGGGGAGAGGCAAAGGGATGATGAACGTATTGACTTACTTGAAAGCTCTTGTGCGTGAGACCCACAAACCTGAGACCGAAGTGATAGGCTTGGCTCTTCAGACCGGTTTGCGACAACTGTGGCGGGAGCATGTGCTGGGGCGTTACCTGCGCGGGGCGATTACCCGCAATGAGGCTATCGAGGCCGTAGGCATTGATTGGGTGGAGCTAGCTGAGCGCCAACATGAAGCGATGATGGAAGACCTGGCGTGGGCACTGGGGCAGTGAATATCGCCGTCGCTGATGCCGGCCCACTTATCCACCTGGCCGAAATCGGCTGTCTCCCGCTCCTGAGCATCTTTGACATTACAAATCTCTATGATGTAAGCAGCCTTTTCGTCACACGGGCGATTGTAGAACTGGCCATAGAGGAACTACGCAAGAACTCTGGCGAGGGACGACTGTGAGGATGACCAAGAAGAAGCTCGCCGTGTGTGCAGCGTTTCCCCTTGTGGCGATCTTCATATTGCTCTTTGGCTTCGTAAGCGATGAGATTCTTGGGCTGGGTGGTACCTCAATAGCCAATGCAATCTACTCAGCCGGCAACTACATCTATTACTTCATCTTCCTACCTCTCACCTTTATCGACCTTGACATCACCCTATCACTGGTCTTCAAGATAGCATTGATACTGACACCCGTTTGGTGGTATCTCTTAGCGTGCACGCTGGTTTTCCTGGTTGACAAAGCGCGAAGGGAATGAGTTTGGCGGGATCGACGTTGCTGGAGTTAGCCACCAAGGGAACGATGGTAGGCTTTGGAGAGCCATGAGACAAAGAAGTAGATCCCGAGGCTACTGAGTTGACGCTTTGAGCAGGGTAAGGAACCCCAAGGAGGAGTCATGGCGAAGAAGAGATTCGATCAGGTGTACCAGTTCAAGATAACCCTGAAAGGTATCAAGCCACCCATTTGGCGACGCATACAGATTCCAGAGACCCACACGTTTTGGAGCTTGCATGTTGCCATCCAGGATGCCATGGGTTGGCTGGATTATCACCTTCATGCATTCGAGATGCTTGATTCTACCACGAAGATGAAGGTGACCATAGGTATCCCCGAGGGACCTTTTGACACAGAGTTTCTTCCCAGCGTGAAACTGAGAATGGCGGACTACTTCTCCATGGAGAATCGATTGGCGAAGTACGAATACGATTTCGGCGACGGCTGGATACACGAGATACGATTGGAGAAGATACTTCCTAAGAAGGAGGGCATCGACTATCCGATATGCATCGCTGGGAAACGAGCCTGCCCCCCGGAGGATTGTGGTGGAATATGGGGTTATGAAGATCTGCTGAAGGCTATCAGCGACGAGACCCACGAGGAACACGCAAGAATGATGGAATGGCTTGGTGACGAGTTCGACCCTGAGTATTTTGATCCCGACTCAGTCAGTATCGACGATCCAGATGTACGTCGTAAACTGGCGTTTGGGTAAGAGGCGTGCAAGTAATCCGGTCGTCCTCTGCACATCGTATGCACAACGGCGCGACCAGTGCTTATCATTATCACGGTCTATGAACCAAAACCACCAAGGTGGATAACGCCAACCCAAAGGAGGCGATAGACATGAAATGCAGTATTGAAGGATGCCCTGGGGAGTATGAAGAACGGAAGATTGTGCATACTGTGTGCCATCAGGGGCAGGTAGTCGTTATTGACCGCGTCCCGGCAGAGGTCTGCTCGGTGTGTGGCGATGTGCTTCTGAAACCGGAGACGGTGCGTCGCATAGAGACGTTGCTGCGAACGACGACTCGCCCGACGAGTACGGTCCCCCTTTATGAGTACGCGTGAGGGGCACTGTAACCGGCACGGGAACGACGACTCTAGCAGAATACTCTGAAATCTGGCTTACGTGGGCATCCTTCCTCTCCATACCCAGACGCAAAACGTGTTGAGCAGGAGGTCAAGGGAAATGACCACATTCAAAGAGCGTTATGTGGTGGATGAAAAGGGGAACCGTGTCGGTCTGCTCCTCGATCTGCAGAACTACCGCCAATTGATCGAGGAACTAGAGGAGATGGAATCCATCCGCGCCTATGACACCGCCAGAGCCTGTCGTGATCAGTCTACTCTGCTTGAAGAGGCAGTTGCTGAGATTGAGAGCGCACACTGATCAGTTACTCCGGCTGCATTCTGCAACTGATTCAGAGAGGGCCGTCTCAACTAGCCACTCAGGGTAAGGAGAAACGAGCATGAGACTTCAGGTGGTACTTGAACCCAGTGATGAAGGTGGATACACCGTCTATGTGCCTTCGCTTCCTGGCTGCATTAGCGAAGGGGACTCCGTTGAAGAGGCCCTGGCAAACATCCAGGAGGCCATAGAGCTCTACCTGGAGCCGGTGGAAGATGATTGGGTCGCTGAGGAGGGAGTACTGGTGCGGGAGTTGGTATTGTGAGCAAGCTTCCGAGCCTGCCCTATACCAAGATCATCCGTGCATTGCAGAGAGATGGCTGGACGGGTAGTGCGACAGCGGGGTAGTCATATCAGATTGCAGAAACGGGCGGGGGACGAGGTGTGGAAGCTGACTGTTCCTGCTCGCCGTCCTGTCAAGCGGTCCACGCTGTCCCACATCCTGAAGCAGGCCCACCTGGACGTCGAGAGGTTCCTGGACCTACTGTAGGCACAGGTGCTGAAGGGAGAGAGGTAACATGAGTCGATGGTTGAAGGTCGCGTTCTTCGCAGTTCTGCTAATCGGGGCTGGATACTTCTTCGGAACGATCTGCAAGCAGGTTGGTGAGGCTTATCAGTTGGTGCTCTCCCCGTCCAAAGAACTCCTGAACCTGCTTTTGTGGTTCCTGCTGGCTGCGGGAGCCATGTCAGTCACCGCTGGCCTGGTGGCCTCTTTGCTGCGACCCGTAGGTGCTGCGGCCATCGCCTTCGCTCTCTCCGGCCTGGCCATGCTTCTGGGCTGGAAGGTGCAGGTGGCCCTGAGCAGCGGGATTCTGATGGCGGCATACCTCGCCGCCGCTTTCCTCTATGCGGGGGGTGTTGCGACAGAGTTGAATGAGCGCGTTCGCTTCTCCGTGCGGCCCATCAGCGACGGCCAGGGCACACTGCTGATGGCCCTTATCCTCGTGGCCTGTGGGAGTCTGTACCTTGGCTACGCGCCGCACATCGAACGGGAAGGGTTTTCGGTGCCTGACTTCTACATCGAGACCTTCATGCAGCAGATGGAGAAGCAAATCGAGGCCCGAGTGCCGGCGGAACAGCGCCAGGAGGTCGTGGCCGGGTTCAGAGAGGAATTCGGCCGTGCCATAGATGGTTTCTTCGAGCGCACGCTGAAGCCTTACGAGCGGTTCATCCCGTTGTTCATTGCCGCGAGCCTGTTCATGCCCTTGCTGACCATCACTCGCCTTCTGGCCTGGGTGCCGACACTGTCTCTGAGCCTGCTCTTTCCTTTGCTCAAGGGACTGGGAGTGGTGAGCGTAGTCACTGAGACCCGCGAGGTGCAGCGACTGGTCATTGACTAGAGCTTCCCGCGGGACTTCCAATGATTTCATGGGCAGCGATAGCCAGGTTTTTCGCTCCCTCTTGCTCCCATGGTACTTCTGAAGGTGGAACACTATCCTTGAGCGGCTAAACAGCTTGCGCTATACGCGCGTCTCCCCTAGCCGATCAGCAGAGATTGAGCCAGGGCCAGGGCTCCCTCCCGGGTCCGAACCTCACCTACCGCCTGGGCCTCGCGGATGGCCTCCAACAGTTGGCCGATTTGAGGGCCCGATGGGATGCCCAACTCTCGCATCAGATCGTCCCCCGTCACCAGTCGGGGAGGGTTCACCATCTCCGGTTCACGATAGTACAGAGCCAACAGCCGGCTGATAGTGGACAGGTGCTCCGTCCACTGCTCCACCTCAATACTGCTTCCCTTCGTAGCCAAGTAGTCCGCCAGCGACAGGAGCAATATCGAGACCGCTGCCTCTCCTGTGTCCAGGAAGAAGCGATAGGCCGCCCGGCGGGTGAGCTTCTTGTCTCGGGTGAGCAGCCCGGGTCGCATGTGATGCTCGACGATGGCCTGGCCTTCTTTGACCTCGCGGGCGCTGAAGTGAAGCCGCCGCAGGACGGCTCCCACGATGGGCGCGCCTGCTTTGTCGTGGCCGTGGAAGCGTGCCCGCCCGCTCTCGTCCTCTGTGCGCAGGTTTGGTTTGGCGACGTCGTGCAGCAGCGCTGCCAGGTGGAGCAGCACGCGCCGCGCGCGCTCGCCAGACAGCTTCTCGTTCAGATGGGCGTCAATGTCCGCCAGGAATGGCTCTCGTACGGCCAGCCAGGGCTCCCAGATGCCCTTCTGACCCACGAGATCGAGCATAGCATCGGCGTCGTACAGAGCCTCCAACGCCTGTACGCTCCGCAGTGAATGATGGTACACGTCCCAAACGTGCCAGGGACCCTGCTCTACCTCTCTCAAGGGAATCAGTTCGGGAAAGACCACGGTCAGCAGCCCCAGGCGGTCCAGGTCTAGCACCTGGGCGTATACGTTCCGGGATTCCAGCATAAAGCCCAGTTCGTCGCGCACTCGCTCGGTGGATACAGTGGCCAGGAGGTGGGCATCCCGGCGGACCAGGGACTCGGTTGTGGGTTCGAGACGGAAGCCCAGGCGGCCGACCAGCCGCACTGCGCGCAGCGCGCGCAAAGGGTCATCCACGAGAGCCTTGGGGGTGGTGGCACGAATCAGTCCCTCTTCCAGGTCTCGTCGTCCCCCGGTGGGATCGATCCAGGGGGGAGATTCCTGTTCCCAATCCTCCAGGGCCACCCCAATGGCATTGACAGTGAAATCCCGCAGTTTTAGGTCTGAATCCAGATCACGGTCGCGCAGACCGGCGAAGTCCAGGTAATAGGTCCTGGAACCCACCTGGTGAAGCGCGCGAGCAGTGTCTCGTTCCTCGTCCAGAGGGAAATAGGCTCCCCTGGTCCGGTCAGCGACCATGCGGGCGAGTGTCATCGCCGAGCCATCGACCGCGAAATCCATATCATGGCTTTCGCGCCCCAGCAGGCGATCGCGCACACATCCCCCCACGATGTAGACCCTGGCGCCAAGTGTCTCGGCTGTCTCTTTGACGTCTTGCAGGATTCCGCTGCTAGCGAACCAGGAACTCAA
>JAKLPW010000247.1 GCA_022013675.1 Anaerolineae bacterium
CGAGTGTTCCTCCATGTAGGCTACCATCGTCACAAGCGCGTCACCCACCACCTCAGTATCACAGTTGAGAAGTAGAACGTATTTTCCATTGCTCTTGGCGATAGCCTGGTTGTTAGCTACAGTAAAACCCAGGTTCTCGCTATTGGCGATTAGATGGACGTAGGGGAACTCCTCTCGCACCATTTCGGCACTGCCATCGGTCGAAGCGTTGTCCACCACCCAGATCTCGTAGCTCCATGATGTGCCCGGCAACACCAGGTCAAGCCCAGGCTCAGGCCTGAGTTCGCCGACGATGGAGCTTAGGCAACGGCGCAACAGCCCTACTACGTTCCAGTTGACGATCACGATAGAGAGATCCGTCACGAATACTCCCCCATATTCATGCAAATAGGATGAGATACCCAGAGCCCACGGTGCCACGGCAGTATCCAGCACTGGTTCTTCAGACCAGTGCTGCCCCACTATAACGAAGCATCAGGACACCCTGGAACCAGATCGATTCGCCTCAGAAGCTTCCTCAGAAAACGACGAAAGACTGAAGAGCTCCCGCGTGTTGCCGCTGGTGATCTCCGCCACTCTATCTAATGGCACGCCCAACGTCTCCGCGAGCTGCTCTGCAACCCAACGGACGTGAGCGGGCTCGTTCCGCTTGCCTCTTCTGGGTTGTGGCGACAGGTAGGGACAATCGGTCTCCACCAGCAACCGTTCTAAGGGCAACTGGCTCACGACGCCCCGAAGACGCTTAGCATTGGGATAGGTGAGAGGCCCGGCCACAGATATGTACCAGCCCAGAGCAATGGCCCGCCGCGCTACATCCAGGTCCCCCGAGAAACAGTGGAGCACCCCTCTCATGCCAGTAGCCTCGCGCTCCAGAATGCGCATGGCGTCCTCGTGAGCATCTCGCACGTGCACGATGACGGGCAACTCCAGGCTGCGCGCCAGTGCCAGTTGCTGAATGAAAGCCCACCGCTGCTGCTCCCGTGGAGAGAGATCGCGATAATAGTCCAGGCCGATTTCACCAATGGCCACCACGTAGGGACTATCCGCCAACTGAGCCAGGGTGGAAAGAGTCTCGTCGGTCAGAGTTAGTGCATCATGAGGGTGAACGCCCACCGCTGCGAAAATCTCAGCGTGGCGTTCAGCCAGAGCAACCGCTCGGCGGGACGACTTCAAGTCGGCTCCTGGATTCACGACTTGCACCACCCCTGCCTCACGGGCGCGTCCAAGAACTGCGTCCCGATCAGCATCGAACTGCGGGAAATCCAAATGGGCGTGGGAGTCAACCAACTTCAACATGTACCCACCAGCCCCGCCCCTGCCTCCAGTAACGGAGCAACTTTGTCCTCGCGCATCGTTTCGGTGTAGATTCGCACTATGGGCTCAGTGCCCGAGAGCCGTATCAGCAACCAGCCACCATCCTCCAGCGTGAAACGATAACCGTCCAGCGTATCCAGCTCCGTGACACGCAGTCCGGCGAGGGATTTTGGCCAGTGGCTCTCACACGCCAACAATCGCCCCGCTATCTCCTCTCGTTCCCCACGTTCGTAATGGTGATCCACCCGGCCGTAGTAGTGCGGTCCCACAAGCGAGAAGAGATGCGCTATGAGTTCCGAAGGCCGTTTTCCCGTTTTCACCATAAGATCAAGGACGAAGAGTCCTGCCAGGATTCCATCTCGCTCGGGGATGTGCCCCGCGAACCCGAAGCCACCGCTCTCCTCCCCACCCATCATCGCTCCCACCTCCAGCATCTTGGGGCCGATGTACTTGAATCCTACGGGGGTTTCATAGACAGGGATATCGTATCGTTCCGCTAGCTTCTTGGCCATCACCGTCGTGGTCAGGCTCTTGACGATAGGGCCTCTCATCCCTTTGATCTCCAACAGATAGAGAAGCAACAGACCATACAATTGAAGAGGGTTCACGAACGTGCCCTTCTCGTCCATTATGCCGATACGGTCAGCGTCGCCGTCATTGGCCAAACCCACATCAGCATTATGGTCGGCTATGGCCGTTCTTAGAGCGTCCAGGTTATGATCCAGGGGTTCGGGATTCTTCATCCCTGGAAAGAGCGGGTTGCGGACGTTATTGACCTCAAAGACGCGGGTCTCGCCACCGGAAAGCAGAGAAGGGTAGTACCCCATCCCTGCCCCGTACATCGCGTCCACCGCCACACGCAGCCCGGCCTGCTTCAGAGTATCCAAATCCACCAGCTTCGCCACCTGGTCGAAATAGGCCGGCCGGGGATCGAACGGCACGATCATGCCTTTCTCAATTCCCTCTTCAAGTGGCATACTCTGGATGGATGCTACCCCCTCCTCTACGGCTCTGATCCGCTTTTCCAGCTCCCCTATCACCTGGGGGGACGCCGATCCAGCGTACTCCGGCTTGTACTTGAATCCATTCCAGGCACCCGGATTATGACTGGCGGTGATCACCACAGCACCACCAGCGCGCCGATCCAGGATACTGTACGATATGGCCGGAGTAGGCGCAGCTTCTTCGCAGAGGTATACGGGGATTCCATTGCCCGCCACGACCTCGGCCACCGCAGCGGCAAAATCCTCCGACGCGAATCGAGTATCATACCCAACTGTCAGTCCAGACTGCCCCATCCCCTGATCCAGCAGATACTGGGCCACTGCCTGAGAACATACTCGCACGTTATGAAAAGTAAAATCCTCAGCTATGACAGCACGCCAGCCATCGGTACCGAACTTGATTTTCGTCAACGGACGACATCCCTTATAGGACTATGCTCCGCAATTTCGCTGTAGCATATCCAGGTCCGCATCTACCATCATACGCACCAATCCCTCGAAGCTAACCGTGGGTTCCCACCCCAGGACTGCCTTGGCCTTGCTGGCATCCCCGATCAGTTGATCCACCTCCGCTGGACGCATGAAGGCCGGGTCCTGTACCACGTAATCCCGATAGTCCAGACCCACATGGGCGAAGGCCACGTCACATAGCTCGCGAACGGGGTGAGTAGTCCCCGTCGCGACGACATACGTATCAGGCTTCTCATCTTGGAGCATCATCCACATGGCTCGGACATAGTCGCCGGCGTATCCCCAATCCCGCTCGGATTCCAGGTTGCCCATGCGAAGCTCGTCAGCCATCCCCAGCTTGATCATCGCCACACCGTGACTTACTTTGCGCGTTGAGAACTCCAGGCCGCGCCGAGGGGACTCGTGGTTGAACAGGATACCGGAGACCGCAAACATGTCGTAGCTCTCCCGGTAGTTAACCGTGATCCAGTGCCCATAGACCTTCGCCACTCCGTACGGGCTGCGAGGGTAGAAGGGCGTCTTCTCACTCTGCGGGACTTCCTGCACCTTGCCAAACATCTCGCTGCTGGAGGCCTGGTAGAACTTGATGCTCGGATCGACGAAGCGAATGGCCTCCAGAACCCGGGTCACTCCCAGGGCGGTGAACTCGCCGGTCAAAACGGGCTGCTTCCACGACGTCGGGACAAAGGACTGCGCAGCTAGATTGTACACTTCCTGCGGGCGATACTCGCGCAGTATATCTATCATTGAAGCCTGGTCCAGTAAGTCGCCTGAAACCAGAGTAATACGATCCTGAATGTGCTTTATCCGCTGGTAGTTCAGGAGGCTGGTCCGCCTTACCATCCCTATGACCTCGTAGCCCTGCTCCAGCAGGAACTCTGCCAGATACGAACCATCCTGCCCGGTAACTCCCGTAATCAAAGCCTTCTTCACCACGGTCTCCCTCCTGAATAACAATGTTTAAGCTTCCACCCCCAACAGGAACCCAGATCCATCTACTCGTCAAACATCAGATACGGTGCTCGAAACTGCTTTATGCCTGGCCCGCTCTCACCCTTGCGCGCCAGTAGTCCAGCACGTCTTGCAGCGTCTGCCGAAGGGGAATATGGGGCTCCCATCCGGTGCGCTGCCGGAATCGGCTGGCATCGCACACCACTGTTGGAACATCGGAAGGCCGCATGCGCGCTGGGTCGGACTCCACTTGAATAGAAACCTCGCTCATCTCGAGCAGAATGTCCAGGATTTCCCGTATTGAGTGGGCCTTTCCACTCCCAAGATTGTACACTTCCCCTGGCTCCCCGCGCTGTAGGGCCAGGTAGTACCCGCGAACGATATCCCGGACGTCGCTGAAGTCCCTCTCCGCCGACAGGTTCCCCACCTGCATCACAGGCTCTCGCAGGCCCGCTTCCACCTGAGCGATTTGCTTGGCGAAATCCGGCACCACAAACCCAGGTCGCTGGCGAGGCCCTATGTGGTTGAAGGGACGCAAACGCACCACCCTTAACCCATAGCTGAGATGGTATTGATACCCCAGGTAATCTTGGGTGATCTTGCTGACCGCGTATGGACTGGCTGGACGTAGGAGATTGTCCTCGCCCACCGGAAGTTCCTCGGGCTTGACGAGGCCATACTCGTCACTAGAACCGATAATCAGAACCCTCGGCCGAGGCTCCAGTTGAAGTGCGGCCTCAAGGACATTCAACTGAGCCACCATGTTGTTCGTCAGTGTCTCTACCGGACGAGACCAAGACGAGGAAACGGCTGCCAGAGCAGCCAGATGATAGATCTCATCTGGGTGAGTTTCCTTCACCAGACGAGCGGTCTCCTCGCCATCGCGAATATCACACGCAAAGACCTGTACACCTTTGCAAATTGGAGAGCCATCGTCCAGACATTCCCCGCTAAGGGAAAGGCCACAGACTTCCGTGCCCTCCTGTCTCATCAGGTGCTCAGCCAGATGACTTCCTGCGAAGCCCGTAATGCCAGTTATCAGTGCTCTCAAATGCCCCCACCTCCTACAGAGTCAGTCACCTCGGGACCAGGCCAAAATAGTATCTCCCCAGACGGCGGGCATATTATAGGGGATTTCGGGTACCAAGTAAAGTATAGTGGCAGAGGCGGTTTCAAGCGCTTGTTGTCCTAACAACCCTGATCAGATCGGTCTCCGGCGCCACAGAGGATGAAACCATCGCCGCCCCTTGACAACGCAATCCCTCGGTGGCATACTCTCTTCGAAACCCTCGGAAGACGAGGTAGACCTTGGCACATCCAGGAGAAGGACTATGAAGCTATCCCCCACGCAACTAGGCTCTCTGGATAGCTTCCCGACCTCCACTGTGAGAATAGCAAGTGCCTGTACAATGCTTCTTGGACAGATCTTCTCTCTGCAGTTGCTTCACACCAGGTATTGCGCTTGGAGGTGTTGCCTTCCCTCAGACACAAGCGTGATTGCCTTGTGGCAGCAAGCGCCGGGGGGAGAGCCAATGGAGGTAGGGGCATGCGTCTGGTACGGATGATCGTCGTCTCCCACTCTCACTGGGACCGGGAATGGTACCTGAGTTTCCAACAGTTCCGCGCCAGGCTCGTGGAGATGATGGATACTCTGCTGGCTCTACTGGAAAGGGAGCCTCGCTTCGTCTCTTTCACCCTGGACGGCCAGACTATTCCCCTGGAAGACTACCTGGAAGTCAGGCCAGAGAAACGGGCTGAGATCCAAGAACGGGTACGTGAGGGAAGATTGCTCGTCGGCCCCTGGTACACCTCTCCCGACGAGTTCCTCATCTCTGCCGAGGCGCTGATCCGCAACCTGCTGCTTGGACATCGGATAGCCGCCGAATTCGGTGGGGTGATGAAGGTAGGCTATCTTCCAGACTCCTTCGGCCAGATGGCTCAATTGCCCCAGATCCTGCGAGGTTTCGGCATCAGAGCCGCTGTCTTCTGGCGTGGTGCCGGCGACGAGCCGCACCGAACTGAGTTCCACTGGAGGGCCCCCGACGGCAGCACTGTGCTGGCCGTGCACCTGACTGAAGGTTACGGCAATGCTGCCGATCTGCCTCTCCAAAGTGAAGCCCTGATCGAGCGCTTGGCAGGAGTGCGGAAGCAACTGGCCACAGGCGCAACGACAGATCATCTCCTCCTGATGAACGGGGGCGATCATAAGTACCCCCAAGAGGATCTTCCACAAGTTCTGGCTCTAGCCAACGACGCCCTGGAACACACAACAATATCACAAGGCACCTTGCTGGACTACATCGCTGCCGTCGAGAAAACAGATTTGCCGCTCCCCATAATCCAGGGGGAATTGCGCAGCGCTAAGTATGCCTATCTCCTGCCTGGCACTCTCTCCTCTCGTATGCCGCTCAAGCAAAGCAACGCAACTGCCCAGACCCTGCTGGAGAAATGGGCAGAACCCTTCAGCGCCTGGGCCGGGCTACTAGGGCATCCTTACCCACAAGGACTATTACGGCAGGCGTGGAAGTACGTTCTCCAGAACCAAGCCCATGACTCAATCTGCGGCTGCAACATCGACGCTGTACAGAGAGACATGGAAGTGCGCTTTGCCTGGGCAGAGGAAATCGGGAAGGAAGCTACCAGGCAAAGCCTACAGTCGATTGCAGGTAGCATTGACACAACGTCCCGGCTGAGTGTCTCGCCTGAACTCGCCAAAAGCTCACCAAAGCCTATATCCACGGACACGTTGATTCCTGTTGTCGTCTTCAATCCCTCTAGTATATCACGTAGCGACGCGGTAGCCGTCTCCTTCCAGCCACTTGCTAGCCTTGAGGAAAGGGCTTTCATCATCGCCGATGGTGAAGGGCTTTCGAAACCTTGCGAATTGTTGAGCGGCAAGCCACAGGAGATATTCTCCGCCGATGCTTCTCGGGCCGAGTTTGCCGAGTTCATGCAGATGATCGAGGGTGGAGAGGTATTCGATCTACGAATCACATCGTTGGACCTGGCTCCACTGGGGCCAGAAACACTGCGCGTCACCGCCACGCTAGTCAAGAAAGAGAGTGCGCCGGAAGTTGACTTCAGGGCCATCAAGCAGCACATCCATACCATCCTCGAAGACAAGGCTTGGATGCGCTTTTCTGTCAAGGCCTACTTCGCTCCGCAAGTACAGCTCTCTTTCCTCGCCGAAGATATCCCAGCGTGCGGCTACAAAACTTACTGGGTGATAGGCGGCGGACAATACCGAAGCGAGAGCAACTCAGGACGAGTAACTTTGGATTCGCCATTTGCCATTAGCAACGAGTTCTACACGGTGGAAGCAAATCCAACTGATGGCATTCTAACTATCACTGACAGGAACAGTGGACTGGTCTATCGTGGCTGCAACCACTTCGTAGACGATGGAGAAGCAGGAGATCTGTATTGGCACGAGTCTCCCAGTAGCGACGAGGTAGTGGGCAGCCCGTCGGAAGCCCCTCGGATAACCGTCGAGAAAGGTCCGCTGGGCGCCACTTTGCGCGTGGAAATGGAATACTCTCTTCCCATCGGGATCACTGAAGACCGACAAGCAAGGAGCGAAGACCGAGTCAGTTGCCCCATAATCAGCAGGATACGTCTCTGCTCCCACACACGGCGCATTGATATCTACACCGAGGTGGTGAACCAAGCCAACAACCATCGCCTGCGAGTACATTTTCCCACCCCTATCGCAACTGAGCACTCTTGCGCCGAGGGAGCCTTTGGGACGGTAGAACGGTCAGTGGAGATCCCGTCAGGCGAGGGATGGGTTGAGCGACCGGTAGGCACTCACCCCCAAGGCTCATTCGTCGTGGCCAGCGATGGAAAGAACGGACTGATGATCATCAACCGCGGGCTGCCCGAGTACGAGTTTCTTCCCGGAAAAGAGGGTGTGACTGTGGCCCTGACACTACTACGCTGCGTGGGCCGTCTCTCGCGGGGTGCAGAGGTGCTTACTCCGCTAGCCCAGTGCCGAGGACGGACGATTTTCGAGTACGCCCTGCTACCTCACAGCGGCGACTGGCAGGAGGCGAATCTATATCACGAGGCCCTCGCCTTCAATGCGCCCCTCAAGGCTCTGGTGACCGACTCTCACACGGGGGCACTACCCAGGGAGCTAGCCTTCGCTTCGGTAGAACCACCGAGCCTGGTAGTCAGTGCAATCAAGGCAGCGGAAACAGGTGACGGCCTTATCCTCAGGCTCTACAATCCAACCCCTCAAGAGGTGGAAGCCACGGTGCATATCTGGCGACCCTTCGTTGCGGCAGAGCTGGTTAGGTTGGACGAGCAAAGCATCGCGCCCATATCGCATCGGCCCGACGGTGCGGTAATCATCTCAGTGACTCCGAACAGGGCAGAAACCGTAAGATTCTCTTTCGAGGAGGGGTGAGCATGCTTCAGCATATTGAGTATGCCATTGGTTTCGCGAGTGATGGCGACTTTCACCTATCCGAGGCGAGCTCATGAACAGTCGACAACGAGTGCTAACAACCCTACGTCACCAAGAGCCAGATCGTGTGCCGATTGACCTGGGCGGCATGCGATCCACCGGCATCACCGCAATCGCCTACAATCTCCTCAAAGTGTACCTGGGCATGAACGGCCAACCAGCGTGCGTCTTCGATATCATGCAGCAACTGGCCGAGCCAGAGCAAGCCATTCTCCAGCGCTTCGGCGTGGACGTCATAGCGCTCAACCGCGTGGAGCTAGACTGGGGCATCCACAATTGGAACTGGAAACCCTGGACGCTGCCCGACGGCTCCCCGGCCCTGGTATCGACCGAGTTCGTTCCCCTACGTGATGAAGACGACAACTGGCTCGTCGTGGACGAAAAGGGAACCGAGCTGGCCCGCATGCCTGCGGGCAGCTACTACTTCGACTCCGTGCACGCCCCACTGGCCAAAGCCGAGACGGTGGAGGAAATCGAAGCCTACGAGCCATCTGTCATCTCGAATGAAGAACTGGACTTCTTGCGCCGCCGCGCCCGAAATCTCCACGAGACGACCGATTACGCCATCATGGGCGGCTTCGGGGGCAACATCCTGGAGAGAGGACAGGCCCTGCGCGGATGGGGGACATTCATGCTGGACCTGGCATTGTGCCCCCAATTGGCCCAGGCTCTGATGACTCGATTGGCCGACGCCTGGCTGGTTGATCTGGCGCGCTACCTGGAGGCCGTGGGGGAATACATCCACATCATCCAGATGGGCGATGACCTGGGCACACAGCAAGGGCCGCAGCTCTCGCCGGGGATGTACCGTCGCCTGATTTGGCCTCATCACCGGCGCATCTACCAGTACGTGAAAGCACACACGGATCTGGCCGTCTTCCTACACAGTTGCGGTTCCATCTACGACCTGATTCCAGACCTAATCGCAGCGGGGGTAGACATCCTCAACCCCGTGCAGACCTCAGCATCCAAAATGGACCCAGCGACTCTCAAGCGTGAATTCGGCGCGCAACTGGTCTTCTGGGGCGGCGGTTGCGACACCCAGCACGTGCTTCCTCGCGCCAGGCCTGAACAAGTGCGGGAACACGTCCGCGAGCGCATCCGCATCTTTGCCCCCGGCGGAGGCTTCGTCTTCACGCCGGTGCACAACATTCAGCCTGATGTACCCCCCGAGAACATAGTGGCCATGTTCGACGCTGCCCGCGAGTTTGGCATCTATCCCATTCGGTAGCGCCGCGCTCTTCGTCTTCACGCCGGTGCACAACATCCAACCTGATGCGCCTCCCGAGAACATAGTGGCCATGTTCGACGCTGCCCGCGAGTTTGGCATGTATCCCATTCGGTAGCGCTGGCCGCTTCGCCTTTCCCTGATACACAATACCCAGCCCAATGTGCTCCCAAAACAACAGGCCATCGCAAGGATGGCCTGTTGTCTCTTCCGGCAACACACAGCGAGTGCCTTTCAAGCAAACACCGCGCGTTCAGTTGCTCATAGACCTGCTGCGCGTCGCAGTGCATCCGCCCGGTCAGTCCTCTCCCAGGGCGCATCTATGTCGTCTCGACCAAAGTGTCCATAGACCGCCGTGGGTCGATAAATCGGACGGCGCAAGTCAAGGTCGCGAATGATGGCCCCTGGACGCAGATCGAAGTGCTCCTCGATCAACTGGATGATCCTCTCAGGAGCTATCTTCTCCGTGCCAAAGGTCTCTACGCAGAGAGAAACCGGGCGAGCCACGCCAATGGCATAGGCCACCTGTATCTCGATACGGTCGGCCAGACCTGCTGCCACCACGTTCTTGGCCACCCATCGGACAGCATAGGCACCGGAGCGATCCACCTTCGTGGGGTCTTTGCCAGAGAAACAGCCTCCCCCGTGGCCAGCCGTAGAGCCATACGTATCCACCATGATCTTGCGCCCTGTCATACCCGAATCACCCATAGGTCCTCCGATCACGAAACGTCCCGTGGCATTGATCAGGTAGCGCGGGTCGTCCTCCAGCAATTCTGCGGGAATCACCGGGTTGATAACCTGCTCGATGAGGTCCGCTTCGATCTCTGCGTGAGTGACGTGAGGATCGTGCTGAGCCGCCAGCACGACTGTGTCCACGCTGACAGGACGTCCCTTCTCATACACCACCGTTACCTGAGACTTTCCATCAGGGCGCAGATACGACAAGGAACCTTCCTTGCGAACGAACGCCAATCGCTTAGCCAGCCTATGCGCCAAGACAATGGGAAGGGGCATCAACTCCCGGGTCTCTCGACAGGCAAATCCGATCATCATGCCCTGATCACCCGCGCCGACCTGCTCGATATCCTCGTCCGTCATCTCACCATGTTTAGCTTCTTGGGCCTTGTTCACCCCCAGAGCAATATCGGCCGACTGCTCCTTGATGGAAGTGATCACGCCACAAGTCAGGCCATCGAAACCATATTTAGCGCGCGTATAGCCTACGTCCAAGACCATGTCACGGATGACAGTGGGCATATCCACGTAGCAACTGGTGGTGATCTCCCCCACTACCACAACCAGCCCCGTGGTCACGGCCGTCTCGCAGGCAACCCGCGCCATGGGATCTTCCGCAATGATCGCATCCAGAACTGCATCAGATATCTGATCGCAGAGCTTGTCTGGATGGCCCTCCGTGACTGACTCGGACGTGAAGAGAAACCTGGGTGAACTCATGAAATTGGCAACCATTGTCTACTTCTATTCTCCTTTCGAGCGGGTACACCTTCACCGGTCCCCGCAATGATACTAGTCTGGTAATTGCCCACATCTCACCGTGGAGCCCGCTGTGACCACAGAGACGATCAAGAAGGCCTTCTCTGTGTGCTTCTCGTCCTCGGCGGTAAAGCATGACATTAACGTTTGCCACTGCATTGTGACTTATGGGCAATCACCCGTACTAGTCGCACTATCAGACTGATGACACTGGCACAACCTGCATATGCTGCCTGGTGATGCTACGTTCCAGATTTCCACGAAGCAAGGTATTCGCGCTGTTCGTCTGTCAATGTGTCAATCTCTATGCCCATAGCGTCCAGCTTCAGCCGGGAGACCAGTCGGTCGATCTCCTGGGGCACGGGATAGACTCTCTTCTCGAGATCGCCACCCCGTCGCACCATCCACTCCACACAGAGTGCCTGATTGGCGAAGGACATATCCATAACCGAGGCGGGGTGCCCCTCAGCCGCAGCCAAGTTCACTAACCGACCCTCCGCAAGGAGCGAGATGTGACGGCCATCAGAGAGTGTGTATCTTTCTACCGAGGGTCGAACGCATTTCTTCTCTACGGACATCCCCTCGAGCGCGGGGATATTGATCTCCACGTTGAAGTGACCCGAGTTGGCCACGATGGCTCCATCTTTCATCACCTCGAAATGCTGGGCATCAATGACGCTTTTGTCTCCCGTGGAAGTAATGAAGATGTCCCCGATCCGCGCAGCCTCAAGCATGGGCATCACTCGATACCCATCCATGACCGCTTCCAGCGCTCGCAGAGGCTCTACCTCAGTGACGATCACATTGCCTCCCAAGCCCTCCGCGCGCATGGCGATACCACGAGAGCACCAACCGTAGCCACCCACGACGACCGTCTTGCCGGCGATGAGCACATTGGTCGCACGAATCACGCCGTCCAGAGTACTCTGCCCCGTGCCATAACGATTGTCGAAGAGGTGCTTGGTGTCGGCGTCGTTAACTGCAACGATGGGGTACTCCAGGGCGCCATCCGCTTCCATGGCACGAAGACGAATGACTCCCGTCGTGGTTTCTTCGGTACCGCCGATCACGTTCTGGAGAAGTTCAGATCGCTCTCGGTGAAGAGTCGAAACCAGATCGGCACCATCATCCATAGTGATCTGTGGTTCGTGATCAAGAGCAGCCTGAATATGCTGATAGTACCGCTCGTTGTCTTCTCCCTTGATACCGAAGACGGCGACGCCCATGTCTGCGACAATCGCAGCGGTCACGTCGTCCTGAGTTGAGAGAGGATTAGATGCACAAAGGACAACGTCAGCGCCACCTGCCTGCAAGGTGGCAACCAGATTCGCGGTCTCGGTTGTGATGTGCAGACAAGCCGCGATGCGAACCCCATCCAGCGGGCGTTCTTTGGCAAATCGAGCGCGAATCTTGCGCAAAACGGGCATCTCCTGCTCTGCCCACTCTATACGCAATCCGCCAGAAGAAGCCAATGACAGATCCTTGATATCGTATTTTTGTTTACTCAATTCCTTACTCCTTGTGTGTGAAGTCGGTACAGCAATAGCTGGATAGTGCTAGCTGACCGCTATTCGCTCATCTAGAAACTAACGAACCGCTTGAAATCCTCATACCGCCCCTCGATCTCCTTCATGGTGAGGGTACTCAACCGGTCAACGCTGAAACCCTGCACAGCGAAAGAGGCCACCACGCTACCATGCACCACAGCCCTCCGCAAGCCCTCAGGGCCATGATCGCCGCTGTTGGCCAGGCTTCCCATGAATCCGGCCGCGAAGCTGTCGCCAGCACCCGTCGGGTCTTCGATCTTCTCGAGGGGATAGGCCGGCGCGAAGAAACAACTGCGGCACAGATTCCCTCCATTCACGTAGAGAACCGCGCCATACTCGCCACGCTTAACTACCAGGGCCTTGGGGCCCAGATCCAACAGCTTGCGAGCCGCCCTGATCAAACTAAAGGTCTGCGCATACTGCCGCGCCTCAGCCTCGTTTATTAGCACAACGTCAACCATGGACATGGCCTTGGTCAGGGCATCCTTCTTGAAGTCAATCCAGTAGTTCATGGTATCGAGCGCTGTCAACCTGGGAGATTGTACCTGTTCCAGCACCTCAATCTGGAGCTCGGGGTCGATATTGGCGAGAAAGACGTACTCGGACGATCGGTAATCCTCCGGTAACTGAGGGTGAAATTGAGCGAAGACGTTGAGTTGGGTATCGAGCGTCTGCGCTACATTGAGGTCATAGTCATATCTCGCCGCCCATCGGAAGGTTTTGCCTTCAGCGACCTGCAAGCCTCGCAAATCGATCCCTCGATTTGCAAGAAAATCAGTATACTCCTGTGGGAAGTCAGTTCCAACCACCCCCACCAGTCTGACTTGCCCATATAGGCTTGCCGCCGTTGAGAAGAAGGTTGACGAACCACCCAGGGCCCCTTTCCGGCGCCCGAAAGGTGTCTGAACATCATCCAATCCCACGGAGCCAACCACCAGAATGCTCAAGCTTCCTCCTCCGTCTCTCCTGTCGGTACGTATCGCCGCCGCATCTCCGATGAAACGCCCGCCGTCAGACTGAAGACCTTCTCCGCGAGCTCGGGAGCCAGTGACCCCACACCGCAAGATGGACTCACTAGACCCGCTTGCAGTAGTTTCTCACGGGGCATTCCCTTGGATACGAATCGGTCCAGTATGCTCTCCAAACGCTGCACCAGGCTCTCCACCGTTTCAGACTCAGCTTTCGTACTGGCAGGCGCAATACCCCAGGCCACCATGCCTCCTCGCTCCAGGAAATCGCCCAGCGCCTCAGGATAGAGCAACAGCGCATCGGCATACTCATACGCATCCAGGTTGAGGATGTTCATAGATGTCGAAAGAAGCAGGGACCAATCGGTGTTGCCACAGCAATGAACACCTTTCAACCCCGAGATGCCAGCGAAGACCTCCTCCAGCAATCCGATCACCTGGTCGTGATCCAAAGAGACGAAAGCGGAACCATAGGAAGCCATGTATGGCTCGTCCACGAAGATAATCGTCTGAGGACTGATCTTGCGCAATTCCTGCTCCTGCCAACTGGCCTTCAGACGTAGGTGCTTGGCCAGCGCATCGGCAAGAATATCATCGTATAGGATTGGCCGCCGATCCTGATCAACGACGGTAAGCCCCCAACTGACGGGACCGGTGACCTGTCCCTTGATCGCGATAGGTGATTGGGGCAGCCTGACCTTCCCCTCGAGGAGTAGACCTAGTGCTGCCGCGTAGTCTCCCGATGTTAATCCATATTCCACATCATTCTCCAAGTACGCGACGTAGAGCGCCTCCAATTCGGGATCCAGATCTCGGTTGCGATCAACGTAGATGCGATCTTCCTCCAAAACGACCCCTGGGAAGCGCTCGCTGTATTGTACGTACATGTTCTCCAGGTACGTCCGCCGAGGGAGCTGCGGCCACGCCGGCATCTCGGGGAAGAACTCAAGAACCAATTCCCACGCCTTCTGAGGATCGGCAACAGGCACACTGCCCACCACTATCGGCAGCCACTCGGGTTGGAATTCAGACACAGGCCTTCCCTCCTAGTTGACCGTCAGACTCGGGTAAACCCAATGTATCGTTTCCCATCCAATATTCTACATCCCGGTGATGTAATCGCGATGAAAAAGCAAGCCCACCGTATTACAGTTCTGTAAGTCCTATGCCGGCTGATTGCTGACTGCCGATTACTGACCGCTGACAGCTTACAGCTACTTCGCCTTCTCCACAACCCGCCGAAGATTGATCTCGAAGGGAGGATACGCGATCCCCTCCTCCGTCACGATGCCCGTCACGTAGCGATGAGGAGTAACGTCAAAAGCCGGATTGGCTACCTGCACGCCTTCGGGCGCAATGGGCACCCCGCGAACATGAGTCACCTCGCGATGATCCCGCTCCTCAATAGGGATATCCTCCCCAGTGGTTGTCTGAAGGTCCACCGTCGAAGTCGGCACCACCGAATAGAAAGGTATGCCATTCTCGCGCGCCAGCACGGCCAGGGAATAGGTGCCAATCTTGTTAGCTACGTCCCCGTTGGCCGCAACGCGATCCGCTCCCACCAGCACGATGTCCACCTTGCCCCGACTGATGAAATGCCCGGCCATGTTGTCTGTGATCAAGGTCATCGGGATGCCTTCCTGCATGAGCTCCCAGGCAGTAAGCCGGGCGCCCTGCAAGTAGGGGCGGGTCTCGTCAACGTAAACGTGGATGCGCTTGCCTTGCGCGTGGGCGGCGCGCATGACCCCCAGAGTTGTGCCGAAATCCACCGTAGCCAGCGCCCCAGCGTTGCAGTGGGTCAAAATACTCATGCCATCGACGATGAGAGCTGCACCGTTGGCTCCCATGCGCTTGTTGATGACTACGTCTTCATCTGCAACCCGCTGGGCCTCAGCAACCAGATCCTCACGCAAGAGATCAAGATCAGCGATATCGGAGGATCGAGCACGGCGCAACATGCGCTCCAACGCCCAGAACAGATTAACTGCCGTAGGCCGGGTACCCCCCAGATAAAGAGAAGCCTCTTCTAAATCCCTCAGAAACTCGTCCCGGGTCCCGGCCTTGCTCTTCACCGCAGCCAATGCCATACCAAAGGCCGCTGCTGCCCCAATCGCCGGGGCACCCCTGATCTCCATCTCCTTGATGGCCTTGCCCACCCCAAGGTAGTCGTCGTACTCGAGGATTATGTACTCCTGAGGCAGTTTGGTCTGGTCAACGAGTCTGACTACTCCAGCATCCCATTCGATAGTCCTCAAAGCATTTCCTCCCAGGCAAAAAAAATCTCCCCAGATGGGAGAGAAGGCTCAAGCCTTCCTCTCATCTTCCAGCCGTTCCTCAGAACGTCTGTCGGATTTGGCACCTGGGACAAAGAGACTACCAGCCTTGACTCGCAAGTCTGCTCCGAATCGCCATTGATTCGCGTCCTGGTTGCCGGGGTTTCGTCGGGCCGATCCCTCCACCCCTCTAGATAAGAGCTAGCTATCCAATATTCTGTTTGTTCGGCTATACTAGCATGAAAGGGTACACCTGTCAAACACAGGGGTGCACAACAAGCTTGCACCTTGACAAGATCGCCTTTGTGTGTTATTCTTATGCAAGATATATAAGTTAGATGACATGGATAAGTGTAGAGGAGAAGGATCATGCCTCTGAGGCTCAAGTCAAGCCAGGTACAACAGAACTTCGGTCAAGCCGTGGACCGCGCGTTGCTTGAGGACGATGTCATCGTGGAGCGCTATGGGACGCCTCGCGTAGCCATTGTCAAGTACAAGCGCTATCAGCGTCTGGTTGAGGCTCAACAGGAACTGCTACGCAGCCGGTTGCAGCAAGCGGCTGCCGCAGCCACTACCCGAGCAGATCACCTGACAGAGGAGGAGATTGATGAACTGATCGAGAGAGCCCGCAGTGAGGTCGCCCAGGAGACATCAGTCACGTGATCCGTGCCGTCATAGACACCAGCGTCTTGATTCGCTACCTCATCAAAGCCAGCCCCGCCATCAGAGAATTGATAGAGGTCCGGTGGCTGGGCGATGAGGTGCAGATGGTATCAGCGCCGGACCTCATTGAGGAGCTAGAGGGTGTACTAAGAAGGGACTACATCCAAGCCCTGATACGACCCCAAGAAGGACAGACTCTACTGGATGCGATCTACCAGAAGGCAGAGATCCTACTGCCGCTGGGGACTGTGCCTTCCTACACGCGCGATCCTAAAGACGACAAATTCATCGCTTGTGCCCTGGCCGGCAGTGCCGGGTACGTTGTCACGGTGGACAAGGACATCCTGACCCTCCGGAGCGTGACCAGTGTGCAGATGATGACCCCTTACCAATTCGTGGCGATGTTCAAGGATGTGACCTAGTCTCCTTCTCAGCCAAAGTCACAGGAATCCAGAAGGAACACCCCATGCTCGTATGGCTCACTCCCCAATGATCTTGACCAGCACCCGTTTCCTGCGACGCCCGTCGAACTCCCCGTAGAAGACCTGCTCCCATGGACCGAAATCCAGACGACCGCCAGTCACCGCCACGACGACCTCGCGCCCCATGATCTGTCTCTTCAGCAGCTACCTATCACTCAAAGGTTCGTTGCCATTGGAGACAATGTGTGGTACAATATGAGCCGAAATTCGGATTTTCTTCCCAGGAGGTGGACCTATGAGTGTCACTGTTCAACTCAGACGCAAAGGGATTCTTACACTGCCAGTGAGCTTGCGCCGGAAGTACAGTTTGGATGAGAACGACGTCTTCACGCTGGAGGATCTTGGGGATGGTTCGTTCCTGTTGATTCCCCATGTTTCCAACGTCGCGCGATTAGGCAATCGTGTGGCGGACCTGATGGCTGAGGAAGAGATCAGCCTGGAGGACATGTTGGAGGCCTTGGACGAAGAACGTGAAGACTACTACCGGGAGCACTATGTCCAAGCCTAGCCTCTTCCTTGATAGTAGCGCGCTTTTCGCGGGTGTCGTCTCGGCCAGTGGTGCTAGCCGTGCCCTATTGCTCTTGACTGAAGCCAAGCTGGTCACCATCACCATATCTGAACAGGTGCTGGCGGAGACAGAGCGGGCGCTTTTTAGAAAGGCTCCTCGCGCACTGCCCAACTACCGAGAGGCGCTGCGTTCCACGGGTCTACGCATTGTACGAGACCCGACACCGGAGCAGATAAGGACATACAAAGACATCATCGCCCATGATGCAGATGTGCCCATCGTGGTGGCTGCGATGCAGGCTAAGACAGACTACCTCGTGACTCTCAATCGCCGACACTTCATCGATGATCCGGGGGTGGCTGCCCGTTCGGGGCTGCCTATCGGCACACCGGGTGATGCCCTAGCCTGGGTGCGGAAGTTCTTGAGCAAGACCTGAGCACAAGCAAGTCGGAAGGCTTCAGATCCCCATTCTGCACACCCAACTCCGCATCAGGCAACCCAGCGCCCTCGGTGCGTGGCCTTCACTCCCCGATGATCTTGACCAGCACCCGTTTCCTGCGACGCCCGTCGAACTCCCCGTAGAAGATTTGCTCCCAAGGCCCGAAATCCAGCCGGCCGCCGCTCACCGCTACGACCACCTCGCGCCCCATGATCTGTCTCTTCAAATGGGCATCCCCGTTGTCCTCGCCGGTACGATTATGTCGATAGTGGCTGATAGGCTCATGCGGGGCCAACTCCTCCAGCCAGTCGTCGTAATCCTGGTGGAGCCCCGACTCGTCATCGTTGATGAACACCGAAGCGGTGATGTGCATGGCATTGACCAGCACCAGCCCCTCCCGGATTCCGCTCTCATGCAGGCACGCTTCCACCTGCGGTGTGATGTTGATGAAGGCCCGGCGACCGGGCACGTTGAACCATAGCTCTTTGCGGTAGCTCTTCATGAATCATCCTCCCTGTATCTTGACCTCTCAGCGGAGCACGCCGATAGCGGTCTTTCCACTCAATCCCCAATTCTACGTGTTTTTCGGACGCTCTGCAAGTGATTCCAGATAGACGTTATGTCGAGCGATGCCGAAGCTTGCCCTATACGCCAGACTGTGATAGAATAGGCAAAGTCTAGGCCTGCTCCGTCCGGAGTATTGAGAGGATGAACCACGGTGAGAGATTGCGGGCCGACCTCAGGTCCGGGAGAGATCCAGATAGGTTCTCCTCCTGGGGACTGATTATGAACAAGCTAGTGACGGTGGAGGAGCGATCCAGATGAAAGGAACAGCTCAGGCGAGGCAGGATTTGGAAAGGCTGCTGAATAAACTGATCGCGGGCTATGCGCCGCGACGGGTGTTCCTGTTCGGTTCCCACGCCTACGGTGAGCCAGATGAACACAGCGATCTCGACCTGCTGATCGTGAAAGAGACAGCCAAGACCCCCTTTCAACGCCGGGTAGAGGTGGGGCGCATCGTGCAGGATAGAAGCCGGAAGACACCCATTCAGCCACTGGTAATCACCCCAGAGGAACTCGAAGAGCGAATTCAAAGAGACGATCCTTTCCTGACCGAGATAGTGAAAAAGGGGGAGATCCTATACGATGCGGACGGAATCCGTCCTGCCAATCCCGTCAATCCTGTCAAGCAGCCGCGTCGATAGTCCTCCGCACCCATCTACGGTACTACGACCCCTGGCTGGGAGTTGGCGCCGGATAGCGCTCCTCATATTCAGCAACCAGAGCCTTGAGCTCAGCGTCGTCCTCAACTTCGGGATCCAGCGTGATGATCTCTTCCTTGGGATTTAGCACTCGCCACTGTTGGTCGAAGTCGATTTCCAGCTTGCCGAGCCACTCACCGTCGTATCCCATCTGCACGATGATCGTATCGCCGACCACGAGCGGCGTCGACATCAACTTCCTTGACTTCCCGCCCACGATGATGTCAATACCAGGCACGGCCTGGGCCAGGGCTTCATCCTCATCCAAGCCCAGGTGAGAGAGCACAATCACCACGTCGCTCTGACTTCGCACCTCTGGTAGATACTTGCGTACACTGATCAATGGATCAAGAACTAGCCACCTGACAGTTTGCATCCGTACACCGGCAGCAACCGAATTTGGACAGGCAAAGCATTGGTCAAACGCCTTTCGACTGACCGCAAGCCAATCTGGAAGATGCTCAAGTCACGGCGTTCCGCACGGTCTACCAGATGTCTTTGGCCATCCTTGATGGCTTTTGAGCCCATTGAGATCAACCAAACGTACAGCAAAGCGACTGCTAGAGTCAAACGGGACAGGCGCAAGAAATGACGCAAATGTGTACTCTCAAGGTCAAACCCATTTCTCTTCATGTCTCCGAACATCTCTTCGATCCACATCCTCCGGCGGTAAGCACGAAGGGTATCTCGTTGAGAGGACAAGTTGGTAGCCAACAACCAGGGTTCTTCCTCACCTTTCTTCCAATGAGCCAGCAGATTGGTCGGGTGGGCGTGTTTGAACGTCAACAGACTGAGTCCCAACCAGTTGCTTTGCCCAGGCTTTGCGACCAAGTCTCTAAAGCTCTGCCAGATGCTTTCGTCACAGAGTTTAACTCGATGACTGGACTTTTGTCGCAGGACGTACCACCATTCCCAGGCTTCCAACTGGCGGATGACCTCCACAGCCCCAAATTCATTGTCTCCCACCAGCAAAACGGGCGTGCTGGTGGGAATCAATCGTCGCACGTAGGCCAACAAGGCCAGTTGTTTGACCGCCGAACTGTGTCCTCTGCTCTTCTTGACCCAAGTCCAGGCAATTGGAATCGCTCGTCTACGAAAGGCAACAGCCACCATCAGAAGCTGATGCCCGAAACCGACTTTCGTTCCGTCCGCAATCAGACGGATTTCCCCAACGGTGTCTGCCATTGCACGCAACATATTCCTGGCAATAGACGCGTACCACTCGCGCACGCGAATCGCTGGATTGTCCAGAAAGCGACTCAGTCGCCGAGTGATACTCAGCGATTTGGCCGCTCCAGGTATCTTCAGCGCTACCTTGCTAAGGTGGACAGATTTGCTGCTGCGAATACCGACGAGCAACCAGGCAAAATTGCGCAGGCGTGTGACACGCTCTCCAGGACGCAGTTGCTCAATCTGGTTAAACCAAGTATGATATAGATGGTTGATCGACATCGCTATGCTCCTCGAATAGGTTTCGGTAACCCAATTCTATCGGAGACTTCGTTGTCGGTCAACTCCTTTTTACCAAAGTGTCAGGTAGCTAGAATCTCGTTCTACTAGTACAGCTCGGCAGAAATCCTCCGCTCGTTTCCTGCTCAATGAGGATCGTCAGATCCTCGCCCAGAGCGCCTATTTTGTCACATAGTGCCGGGATCTGACGATCCCTGGCGAGCGTTAACCGGCGGAAGATTCGTGCCGTCGTGCACTAGCCATGCATGTCGACCGCGATATCCTCCATCCCGAGGGCCTCCAGTCTCTGCCTCTCAGGTTTACCGGTCCGCATATCCCAGCCACGGTGGTGATAATAGTCACGCAAGAGGGCTTCCATATCAGGCACGTTGCCTTCGGTGCCACCTTCCGCCAGCGGCGTCATGAGTAGATCGGGAAGCTTCTCGCGTTCCCGGCTCCATCCCAACCGAAGGTTCAAGGCCCGCTTGATGTTCCAGATCCCCTCTCCCAGCCACAGGGCCTTCTCATTGTCCAGGTCCCAGCCCGTGGCGGCCGCCAGCATGCCGATGACGTTCTGCACAGGCGGATTGGGCAGCGTACATTGTATCAAGGCATTCCCCAGGCTACGCCAATCTTGATGTCGGGCAGTGATGGCCGACTTTCCCTCAATACCGAACCGATCAGTCGTAGGGATGCCGAGCGCTTCGATTGGACGCCCCATGTCTACCCAGTACATGTCACTTTGATTGTGGCATGCGCCGCGCGGTGACGTGGCATAGACCAACCCCATGGCTGATATGCTGCGCGGGTCGTGCATGGCAAGGGCCTGGCCGTTCACTTGTACGGCCAGCTCCTCGACGCCAAAATGCTGCGCCAGACGTAGGGAACCCTGTGCCAGCAACTCTCCGAACCCCTCGCGCTTAGTCGTCATCTCGATCAACCGTATCGCCAGGTCCGGATCCCCCCAACGTAGCTCGATTCCTCCCGTATCGCGGGACGAGATGATTCCCTGGTCGTATAGATACGTAGCCAGACCGATGACCATCCCCATGTCGATGGTATCCATCCCAGCCAAGTCGCATAGGTGGTCCATGTGGCTGACGGCTTCCAGGTTGTCTATCAACAACACGGTTCCCAGAGCGCAGATACTCTCGTACTCCGGGCCGTCGGTCTCTGGCATTGCGTATTTGCCTTCAGTGACCTCGATAGTTCGCCCACATGCCACAGGGCATCCGTAGCAGGTGGAAGTCCCTGTCAGGATCGTCTCAGCCATGACCGCGCCGCTCAACGCCGACGACTCAGGGAACTCCCCTTGAGTGAAGTAACGGACAGGAGTGCATCCCAGCAACATGAAGTAGTCCATGTTACCGGAAGTGCCGGTGGCGTTCAGTATCAACGTGCTCATATCATCGCTCAGAAACTCACGGGTTTCCCGGGCTATGGCCTTGAAAGTGACTCCGTCTGCCAGCGGGACTCGCTGACTGCCTAGGACAGCCACTGCTTTCAGGTTCTTGGAGCCCATGACGGTACCCAGCCCACTACGCCCGTTCATGCGTCCGTGGGCGTTCATGATGCCAGCGTAGAGCACGCCGTTTTCGGCTGCCGGGCCGATGCAAGCTACCCGAGTGCGCTTGCCGCCACTTTCCTCCTTGATGCGATCGCGAGTCTCGTAGGTGCTCAGCCCCCAGAGGTGATCTGCTTCCACCAACCGTACATCATCGTCTACGATACGGAGATACACCGGCGCGGAGGCCTTTCCGCGTATGATCAGCCCGTCGTAGCCGGCAAAGCGCAGCTCCGGCCCCCAAAAACCTCCGGCATTCGACTCCCCCCACAGGCCGGTAAGAGGAGATCGAGCGCTAACGGTGAAGCGCCCGCAGGAAGGTGCGGCAGTGCCGACCAGCGGCCCAGCCATGAAGATCAGAGGGTTCTCTGGCCCCAAGGGATCAGTTTCGGCGGAGATCATATCATAGAGGTAGCGACATGCCAGACCACTGCCTCCCACGTACCGTCGAACGTATTCCTCATTGAGGGACTGAACGGTGATAGCGCCATCGGAGAGATCGACGGTGAGAAGTTTCCCCATGTATCCATGCATGTGCTTGGTGCCTCCCGTGTGCTAGGAAACCAGTGGGAGCTCGTGCTCTCCATCACTGGATCAGATGTTCCCTCTGATAGAACTTCGGCGAGGTAACTAAACTGTCCGTTTCTGTATTGATGATACTCACCAACTTAAGGAATCTCTCTCTGGAGTATTAGAAAAGCTCCGACCACGGTCACCGCCGCGCCGGCCACGGAGCCTACTATCTGCTTGAGTCCGAAGGCAGTTGCAGCCTTCCCCAACCCCATCACGTCCGCTCCTGCGGATACAATCAGGACTGCACCACCAAGCAAAAGCAGGGCGACTCCCAATCTGCGCCTATTCTGCAAGTACTCACCTCCCTTAGAAATCTACTGAATTCCCCTCATAAGCATAACGGTAAAGTTTCTCCAGTTCCTCATCATCGGGGATGCGCGCGCTGGTAACGGCGCTGGTATCCATCCACGCTTTCTGCATCAACGCGGGCAGTGCTTCCTCGAACTGATCGGCGGAGATGCCCATATCTTTCAGAGCGGTCGGCTGAGAGATGCGCTCCATCAGCAAGCGAACATGGCGAGCCAGCACGCGCCCGGCATCCTCCGTCGAAGCCACTTCTAGCCCAAGGAACCGCGCGATGTCGGCGTAGCGCCCTTCCTCATGGCCGGACGTGAATTCGATGGTGTAGGGCATATATAGCCCCACAGCACGGCCATGGGGCACGTGCAGGGTAGCCCCCAGGGAATGTCCCATAGCGTGCGCTAAGGCGGCCTGCGAGTTCCCAAAAGCCAGCCCGGCCATACAAGCAGCGTTGTGCATTTTCTCCCGTGCCTGCGGGTCGCCCGTCTCATAGGACAGAGGGAGGTACTGGAAGATCATCTGAATGGCCTTGAGAGCGATGCCGTCCGAGAAGTCATTGCGCCAGGTTGAGGTGTAGCCCTCTATCGCATGGGTAAGCGCATCCACGCCGGTGTCAGCCACTAGCCTCGAAGGCAAGTCGGCGATGAAGCAGGGGTCCACGATGGCAATATCGGCCTGAGCCTCGCGCGAACCCAGGCTGAGCTTAGTCTCTGCTTCTGAGTCGGTCAAGACGATGGCCCAGGTAACTTCTGAACCAGTGCCGCTGGTAGTGGGGATGGCAATCAGGCGCGCCTTGCTACGCAGTCCCAAAGGCTCAATGGGATTGATACCCGCCGGGTCCACGTCGGGACGCTCGTAGAGCACCCATACCCCCTTGGCAGCGTCCAGGCACGATCCTCCCCCTAATCCGATGATCCAATCAGGCTCGTATGCCAGGGCGGCTTCAGCGCCCTTCTTGACCGTTTGAATCGAGGGATCCGGCTCTACCTCTGCGAAAACAGAGCTTTCAATACCCGCCTTCTCGAGATGAACGCGAACCAGGTCCACAAAACCCATCGTCACCATGTTCTCATCGGTGACGATGAGGGCCTTACGACCTTGGACAGAATCGAGGTAACTCAGGGCGTCCTCTCCGAAGACAACCTCTGGACTGCCGAAAAACCACATGTGCGTTAGACCTCCTCTATCGGAACCCAGGCAGCGGCAACCTCCCGCAGTCAGCCTCCCGCAGGCGGCGCCAACCTCCCGCAGGTTCCGCTACTAATCTCATCAGATTGCGCTCAAGTGTACCGCCGTCGACCCGTGCTTGCATAGTAAGGAGAAACCTGCGGGAGGCTCGCGAGTCTTAAACCGGGAACTCCGACTCTACCATCGTGCAGCAATTCACCAGCTCTTTGGCCGCCTTGACGGCCTTCATGATCTTCACCATGTTGCCTTTGAGCTTGAGTTGCCGTGTCATCATCCCCTGGATGGGATCCAGCTTCACTTCGATGACTTTCTTCCACACTGACACGGGCGCAGAGATCACGAACTCAGGGCTCTTCTCTGAACGGTCAGCCACCAGGGAAGCGCCGCGAGATTTGCCGTGCCAGAGGTCAATGTAGAGAATCGCTTCCTCACTCATTTCACCTTCAGGCTCAACTACGAAGTAGAAATCGCCCTCCCAATTCTCAGCAGCCTTGGCGTAGGCTTCACTACCGTTGACGGCATCGTGAAATTCAGCGACCCATTCCTTAGAAGGAAACTTCGGCATCTTCAACCTCCTTGCCTATGAGTATTAGGGTAAGTTTGGGGCCTCTCCTGTCCAACTTGGCCCTGACGGTACAGTAATAGTACGTGCCTGAACGAAACCTGCCCCTGTGCGGATTCAACAACCCCTGTCTATGAGTATTATAACTTGTTTACGGCTGCTTATCAAATGGTCTCTCTTCAAGATAGGGACAAGTTTCAGGTCTGTCATGTCCGAACGATCCCGATCAGACCTGGCCCTGGCGGCACAGGAATGATCCCTGC
>JAKLPW010000248.1 GCA_022013675.1 Anaerolineae bacterium
ACAAGTGGTCCCTGCGAACGGAGTGGGATGAAGTACAAGTACTGCTGCGGAAGTAAGAAAGGCTAGCGGGGTCTACTCTAGTTGCAAACTCAGCCGATCACACGGCGCATCTGTGAGGTCATTTTTCACCCGGCGGAAGAGCTCTGTCGCCGTCAGGCTGCACGATCTGAGCCCCATATTGACCTCGTGTAAGGCGCATTCTACACGCAACAAGTATGTCATACACCGAATCCCCACACATGAGGGGAAGCCTTTACTCTATGCCCTCGTAGGTCTCAAGCCCTATCTTACGCCTCACGCGCAAAACCAGGACGACCTGATCGTTGTCATCCACTCGGTAGATAATGCGCCATTTGACCAGGCGGATTCTGTAGCGCCCTGGCATGTCCCTCAACTCCTTCGCCTCGCTCGGGCGAGGGTCATCGGCCAGGGACTTCACGATGTGCTGCGCCCTCTGGCGCACATAGCCAGGGAGTCGGCGCAGCTCTTTCTTGGCAGTCTCGGTGATCCTAAGCCGGTAGGTCATCTAGGTCAGCCTCAGCCCAGTCGGTCACCTTTTCCTCGCCCGCAGCAATGCGGGCCTCGATCTCAGCGACCGCCCGCACGTCGTCAGCCTCCTCCATGACCTCAGCCACGTACTCTGCCAGCGCAGCACGCATTACCTCGGAGACGGTCTCTCCCCGCAGAGCTGCCACCGCTTTCGCTCGCCGCCGTAGCGCCTCGGGTAGTTTGACTGTCATCTTTGCAACCATAGCATCCCTCCCACTATCCATATATCCGTATTGTACTACTAGTGGGTCTTGTCTGTCAAGTCGCATCCTGGAGCCGTTCTCCCGAGATGATCATCGGCTTTCTTGAAACCGTCGGAGAAGGGTGCTTCTGCTCGTCACTGTCACATAATCACAAGATGGTCTTGTCAGGCCTGGCGTTGCTATGCTTTTGCTGCATTTGTCAGGTGGAGAAAGCCCAGCCATGGGATTGCCTGGTGTGGGTTGCGAAGCTAGGCCAAGCTCAGAGCAGAATGGGGATTGGCGTCTCCGCCTCGTCAGAATAGCCAGGCGGATTCGCGCTCAAAGGAGGACAACAAGAAGACGGAGAGGGCGGGATTCGAACCCGCGAGGCTTGCGCCTACACGACTTCCAATCGCGCGCACTCGGCCGGACTATGCACCCCACCGGGGCTGTAGATGCGTCTCCTTGGATCACATAGGGCTTCGTCTGGACCACGCTCCGGGATTTGACACCGTCGCCGGAGTGGTTGCCTGCACATTTGTCATGCCACACCTATCAAGCATTCATCTCGCCACGTCTGCTCATGGCTGGGCCATGAGCAAGCGTGGCTTGCCACCATATGCTTCCAATACTCGATCGAACTATGCACTAAGGTTCTCTCGTCCCTGCCCTCCACGGCCAATGCCACTTCGTGAGTGCCCGCCGGAGATGGTATCCCCCCACGCCATTCGAGCGTCACTAGCTTTTGATGATCAGCGGCAAGCAGCTAATCACGAACTACCCTGGCATCCTCGTCAGTGGTGGCGTTACCGGTGGCGTTCCCAATGGCCTCACCGTGGCCGTACGTGTGGGCGTTGCCGATGGCCTCAGCGTAGTAGTAGAGGTTGCCGTTGGTACTTACCCTGCGATCACGTAGTAGGTGTGCAGCAGAGAAGCTGTGTCGGTGCCTGCATCCCGAGCGTACATGCCCCTGTATCCCGTGTCCCTGCTGTTCGCAATCAGGAGCAAGGCGAGGCTCCCGTTAGAACTCCAACCAGGCCGATGGAGAATCTCCTGCATGACGGGCCCGATGTCCGGGGACAAGTGCCACTGGTTGGCGCGCGAGGTCTGGTGGACAGCCCAGTCTATGCTAACGCTGGCGCGAGGCCAGTCGGGCACCAGCGGTGTAACCCAATCGAAGTTCTCAGCGTGGCAGGTGTCTTCACCTATCCGCTGAATCTCCTATCAAATCCCCCTCTGGGCCATGACCTCGTAGCAGACGCGGGAGGGCTCGGCCGAGCCCAGAATCTTGAGCGCTTCTAACAAGGCGCGGCTCTTCGCCTCCAGCGGCACCTGCTCCTTCCCCACCATGTCGCCAAAGACGCCCTCGATAAAGGCGGGATACCGGGCGAGCGCCTCCATCGCCGGGTGCGACATCTTCATCAGCAGTTTGGCCTCGTGAATCACCTCCAGGCCGGTCTCGACGATCATCTGCCTGTATTCCTCGGGCGTGTGTATCTTTATCGCTGCCATCTGCCGGTCGCGTTTGCCGCCCAGGATGGCGAAGGCTTTCGCCTTCAGTCGGCCCCAGACCATCGCCGACTCCTCCAATGCAGCGGTGGTGAACGCGCTGTTAAGCGTCAATATCCCGCCCGGATTGAGGATGCTCGCCATGGTCGCGAGGACGCCCCTCTTGTCGTCCTCCCTTTTGATCTCATGGATCGCATCGTGGATACTGGTGTAATCGACCCCCGCGCGAGGGATCTTACCTGCCAGCAAGCGAGCCATATCCTGGGCCACCCCCTTCACGAATTCGACAACGCAGTTGGGTCCGGGGTGAGTGTGCTTGCGCGCGCTCTCCAGGGCGAAGCGGTCGGGGTCGATACCGATGATTGTCCCCCTCTTGTCCTGCTCCTGGCACAGTGCGCACACCTCCTGCGGCACGAGGCCCGTCCCGCTGGCCACGTCCACATGGAAGAACGGTGAGGGGAGACGCGCGAAAGCTTTCGCGATCAGCGCGCGGTTCAGCTCACGGTAGGCCTTGTCTTTGGCAAAAGCGACAAAGTTGAAAGCTTCCGATTGCGCAGTCCAATGTTCTGCCATTTGCACGTATCACCGACCTCCTGCCCTCAATGCCGTATGATAGCCCCATGCTCGCCGAGCTACCGGCGTGGCTGGCTCTCGGGGAAGGCCCGCCAGCCATAACACCGCCACTGCCGGTGCCGCTGAATATCGGCAGGCGACGCTCGTCCGCCTGTGTTCCGGGAGGAGGCGGTACTCCCTCTACTTACAAGAAGAAACACAGTATTGACGCCAGAGTTGCGACGTACACGGACAGTTTGAGGCAGGACCACCTGGTCATCATACCAGCCCGCCGATCCTCAGATCTGCAGATCAGCCCAACCAGCTCAGGAATCCCCTTGTCTGTGAACCCTTTCTCCGCCATCGCACAGATCATCCGTCTGTCAAGAGTGCCCCCGAAATGAGGGAGGGGAGGGAGTCCCAGAGCGAGTCGGTTCAGAGCGGGATGGAAAAGGAGAAAAGAGAAAGGCGGAGAGGGCGGGATTCGAACCCGCGAGGCTTGCGCCTACACGATTTCCAATCGTGCGCACTCGGCCGGACTATGCGACCTCTCCACGCTGGGAGTATTATACCATCGAAGAAGGGGGCTTACAAATCTGGCGGCGTTATGAAGTAATAGAGTTGCCCTGGCCCAAGTGAATGCTGTACAACTGCTTGGACTTGGATACTCAGGCTCGGGCCCAGGCTTGCTTCGATTGGTGTTGGTCGCTAGGGTATGACGATGATGACAGTTACGGCGTATCATAGGCCGGGGTGCGACTGGAGTAGGGCTTGACAGAGTGTAGTATAGGTGTGGTACAATGTATGTGGAGCATTGCCCTAGAGCAACTATTCCTCATGGGATAAGCTGAGAAAAGGGGAGGCGATCCTCAGTGAAGTACATAATCATTACTTTCGAAGTCTCACGCGAGGGTGACTACTACGTATCAGAGTGCCGCGAGCTGGGTACATCTAGTTTCGGACCCACTGAAGAAGAAGCCATCGAGAGAGTTCTGGATGCTACGGAAGTGTATCTTAACACCCTTGAAGATCTGGGCGAATGTGACCAGGTGTTGAAGGAAAGGGGGATTAGGGTACATACGGGCGGAGCTGCTAGTGATAAAGTCATGTGTCCGCCCAATGCTAGCGTCCATTCTGGAGTGATACCGCTTGGTATTTTGGCATGACTACCCCTCTTATCCTGTTTTGATCGCGCCTGGTGGTGACGTGAGTCCTTCGAGCCAGACCACGAAATCGTCGCGGAGAGGGGCCACGCATTCCCACGGGAGTCCTGCGCTGATTGGGGGCTGCGTCTGGGTCCTGGGTATTCGTTTGGTGAAGACCTGGGTAGGAATGCGTGGCCCCTACCGGGGTCGCATCGGCTGCCGGATGACGGTCTTCAGCTTCTCGGGCGCGGTCCTTCTTGGATCGCCCAGGTAGATCTCGTGATGCTTGCCGCTCCGCTCGTAGCCGCTTTCCTCGATGAAGGCGTGCAGCCTGGCGATGGTGGGGGCTTCGTCGGCATAAGGGCCGAGGTACATGATCTGCGCCGATAGCCCTTCGTGGAAGCGCTCGAAGCGCACCTTGGACAGGTCGGGAAGGTCTTTCTTCTTGGCCAACGCTGCCCGCGCTTCTTCCACGAACTCGGCGGTGATGTGATCTGGCTGCAGCATCATCATGGTCCACTGCCAGCTACTCTTGTCGTCCTGACTGAACTCGGCCATGTCCTCCGCCCACCAGAGGCCTTCGAGGGCCATGACTACGTAGTCGATGCCCAATTGCTTCTTGCTGGCGAACTTGATGGTGTACGACAGGCCGTACAGAGCGCCCAGGGCCTCCTGGTACTCCGATGCCGTGTTGGGGTCGCCCGAGCCATCGATCATGATGAAGTTCATCGGAGGCACATCCACGATACTGAATTCCTTCTTGGATGGAGTGTAGAGATGCTTGAGTTGCTTCTTGAGGTCTAGCTTGGTCATGTCTCTTCCCTTTCTTCCATTTGCTGTATGAACTGTTCCACCCACGCAAGTTCGGCTTCCAGCATTGTGACACTGTGGCTAAACATGGCCTCCACAAAGTAGGGCAGGGGACATTGGGATTCCTGAGTTGCCCGCACATGCTTTCGCCGAGCTGCCAGGGCAGAGTGGTATTGCCTCAGCGCGGCCACGGCGTCAGCGTGAGGGATGCCGGGCAGGCTGGCCAGCCCCAACTGCAAAGGAGGGTAGCAGCGGCCTGGCACCGAGAGCGCGTGGAGCACTCCATTTCCTCCTCGCAAACTCAGTCATTCCTTCGCTACGGGCAACCCTGGGCAAGCAAGGTGTTTCTGCCCAGGGAGCCGTTCTCCTGCCAAGTATACGCAGCGACTGAGCGGTTAGTTGCGGAGAATCGGCGTGTCGCGCCCCTCGATGCCTCACGGGGCAGCCGGTGGTACGCAACTCGCGCTGGTCGTCAGAAGGCGCTGAGCTTGGTGAAGAGTTTCAGGTAGTTCTTGAGATGCTCGGTGATCAGGAAGTTGTCCCGGACGTGCTCCTGGGCGGCTTGGCCCATGGCCTTGGATTCTTCCGGATGCTGGAGCAGATGATAGCATCGTTCGGCGCACATGAGAGGGTTATCGACCAGGTAGCCTGTTTTGCCGTCAATGACCTGCAAGGGGATGCCGCCCACGTTTCCGCCGATGACGGGCTTGCCTTTCCAAAGAGCTTCGGTGACCACCATGCCAAACCCTTCGCGCGTGGACTTCTGGATCACGACGTCGGCGGCGTTCTGGAAGGCGTTAACCTCCACGTTGCCTACGCCGTGCAGGTTGTGGAGGATGTGAACGTCGTAATCCTCACCGGCGTGGCGGATGGTGCGTTCGTAGTAATCCCATCCCTCTGGGTCATCGCTGGCCATGGAGCCCACGAGGGCCAACTGTAGCTCTGGCATCTGCACCTTGATCATGCGGTAGGCGTCTGTCACCCCGAGGGGATCTTTCCAGGGATCGAATCGCGATACCTGGACTAGCAGCGGGCGATTAGTATCTATCCCGAAACGACGGATGATCTCCCGGCTCTCCTGTAAGGTCTGAGGCCGGTTCTTGGGAGAGAGGGGGTCTATGGTAGGGGTGATGAGCGCCAGGACGGGGAACTCCAGATCGCCGTAGACGTACTGCTCCAGAGTGAAGATGCCGGCGTCGTAGATCTCTAGGTAGGGCTGAAGGAAGTTCCATACCTCAGGGTAGGGCGTGGAGGTGTCGATGTGGCAGCGCCAGATCCAGTGCTTTCCGCCTTCGTGTCCGTGGTAGTGTCGTATGGCGGCCGTCTGAGGGTCGTGCATCAGGACGAAGTCGTAGTCTCCCTCGAGAGCCTCGGCGTTGAGACGACCATAGCGATTGAATATCTCTTTGGCTTCTTCAGTGAGGGATATCTCAGCGCCCTGCAAGGCATTATGGAACGACTTGGTCACGTTGAAGAACTCATCTTCGCCATGGAGTATCTGCCACTCTGCGTCGAGACCCACGTCACGCATTAGGGGCACCAGGGCGTAGAGTATCTCTGAGACGCCTCCACCAAAGGCCGTGGCATTGACGTGCAGTACTTTGGCTCCCTTCAGGGGGGCAGCCAGAGCGAGGATCTCCTCCATCTTGCTGTCTCCGATTATGGAGCGGTAGTCTTCCAGTCGTTTCTCTTCTACATTGATTTGCTGCAACAAGCCTCTATCCTCCTCGATATTGTGCCCCGGGAGACCAGGGGGCAGTCCATGAACACAATCATGCTCATCGCTGGTACAGCTCGGCAGAAATCCTCCGCGAATTTCCTGCTCAACGGGGATCGCCAGATTGGGACAAATGACCTCTAGGTAGTATACTGTTGCTATCAGGATCGCCTAGGAGGTCAAGTATGAACGTTAGATGTAGTGGCAGCCGACTCGCCGAGAAAACTTCGCTGTGCGCCGTCCAAGTGGAGCTGCAGCAAGGATACGATCTGTCGCCTGTAGAAGCGCGGATTCTTGCCAATCGTGTTCAGGAACTG
>JAKLPW010000249.1 GCA_022013675.1 Anaerolineae bacterium
CTCCCTTCTTGTAGGCCCCCACGACCTGACCCTTCTTCCGCTTCTCACCCCCGGTCAGGTCGCCCCCACACTGCGAACAATGCTTCGCCGTCGCCGGATTGCGAGTGCCGCAGTAGGGGCAATGGATGTCGGGACCGGCGGCGACCTTGGCCGCCGTTTCATTGCTGGTGTCCAGCTCGGCTCCCTCCGGCAGCTCGAACTCGATATCCTCCGGCTGCGCTCCCCCACATCCTCCGCAGACCTTCTTCGGGCCTGGGTTGCGCGTGCCACACGCTGGACAGGTCCATTCCAGTTTGACGTAGCCTAGCTCTTTCTTTGCCATGAGTCCTCCTTCTCCATTCTGGGTCTCAGTATGTACTGGTATCAAGATCGCTCTATGCAGTTTCTCAGACAAGACGTCCGAAGTCTGGCACGCATTCCGCACGCAGCCGACCTCCGAGGTCTTCTCGCGGCATCCACCTCACCCCTACTCAATCAATCGCGGCGCCGACAGCCGTGTCTTGCCGCTTTCGTAAGCCTCATCGGGTAGCAGTCGCTTTTCTCTCACTGCCAACCTGGCTAATTGATCACACCGCTCGTTCTCGCGGTTCCCGGCGTGTCCCTTCACCCACACCCACTCCACGTCGTGGATTTCACACTGCTCGAGAAGCTCGGCCCACAGATCGGCATTCTCGGCGCTCTGTGTCTTGTTCCTCATCCAGCCATTTGCCCGCCACCGCCTGGCCCAGCCCTTCTCGATGCCGTTGATCACGTACCGCGAGTCACTGTAGATGACCACCGCACGCTTCTTCGTGTCCTTCAACCCCTCGATGCAAGCCATCAGCTCCATGCGGTTGTTGGTCGTCCGTCGCCGCCCACCCGATAGCTCCTCCCTGTGCTCCCCGTCCAGGATCACCACCCCATAGCCGCCCGGGCCCGGGTTCACGATGGCTCCGCCATCGGTGTAGATGCGCACACTGTCTGCTTTCCGCGAGGCACTGCTGCTCTTGCCCCCTCTGCCGGTATCTGCCATCGTGCGCTCGATCTCAGTCTGTCCCGGCTGCTGCTTGCCGCCCGGCAGATTCTGGTCGCTATGCATCTGTTTGCAGCCCTGCTGCTGCAGCCACTTCTTGGCGTCGTCACGAGTATGGAAGCCCTTGTAGAGAGCGCCTCGGAATCCCTTGACTTGCTCTTCCGCGCCGCCTTCGCCGGACCACTCATCATAGATGCCCGTCTCGCGGCCTCGGGCCACAGCGTAGTAGCTCTTCTTCCTCTTACTCATGGATTCCTTACCTCGTCCAGGGCTGCGGCCTTGAGTGATGTAGTAATCACCGAATTACCAACATCATATCATAAAAGTACGCCAAGGTCAATGAAAAAAGTGTCTGGCACTTTCCGAAGTGCCAGACACCTGTTCTGAATCCCTTTCCACTTCATTCATCTCCTGTCATGCAAGTGCAGAGCATCGTGCCCAAGATCTCGCAAGAAGTCCACTGTCTTCGGAGAAATCCCCATATCTGCCAGGAACTTCATGCCGGTACCGGCCCCAATGAATAGACACTCTCCTCCGCCAACCATGCGGCGTATTGGAGCGCCTGTCGCACATCATCCGGTTCCAGGTACGGATAGTCCTCAATGATCTGCTCGACGGTCATCCCATTAGCAACCAGGTTGATAATCAGAGACACGGTGACGCGCATTCCTCGGATGCAGGCGCGGCCGCCCATCACGTTCGGGTCAAAGGTGATACGATCAAACCCTAGCATGGCCCCAACTCCGTTTCTTGTCAGGACTATCTGACTCTTAAGGCTTCTGCTGTAAGCACGCTGCCCGGCACTTCAATCACGCGAATGAAGGTGAGTCCCTTTGAAGTGACTATAGCATACCATATAAGTACGCCAAGGTCAATGGGAAGAAGCCTCGGTGTCCTCTGCGGTAAGACCCACCCCTCGCATAACACACCATCCACAACCTTTCTTCACAATTCCTCCATGAATATGCGCTACAATGTGGGCGAGGTTGAGAAAGGAAAGAGATTCTCAACCCTTGGTAAAACAGAAGAACTATAATGAAGAGTGAGGTGAATCAAATGCGTTGGACGAGAGCCAAGACCAATTTCGCGCTAGATTCTGTTATCGCGCTGACCTTCCTAGGCGAAGCGATATCGGGATTCATTCTGTGGCTAGTGCTGCCATCCGGCGGCTACCAAGGTGGGCGCGGCGCGGATGCTCTGCGGGTGTTCATCTTCGAGCGCGAGGCCTGGAAGGACCTTCATGCCTGGCTGGCCGTCACCATGGTCGCAGGCGTAGTCCTGCACGTTGCCCTACACTGGAACTGGATCGTTTGCGTGGCGCGCAAGATGTGGAAGGATGCCTTCCCTGCGCGACAAGAGCCGGTGACGGTGGAGCAAGACTTCGGAAGTCTCTAACCGACACGATTGAATAACACGAGGTACCCAGACTTCCGAAGTCTGCAAGCGGCTAGCACAGGAAGACTTCGGAAGTCTCTAACCTGAAAACACGAACATAAGAAGACTCTCAAAAGGAGACGATAACATGTTAAAGAAGACTTTGGTCATTGCGTTGATAGGTTTGATGGTAGGCGGCGTGGCGATGGGTGTGATCAGCCTTGCGGATCGCTCGTCAACGTCAGCAACGTCAGGCGGCCGAGGACAAGAACAGGCCACCGCGAAGAGATCGGTTTCTCAACGGAAGTGGCCACGAAAGTGGGGGACAAGCTGACCGTCACCGGATTCCACGAGGACGGCGAGTTCAAGGTCCTGTCTATACTGGACGAGAGCGGCACATTGATGCTCTTCCGCGACGAATACGGTCGCCCCGGGTGGTCGGGCCGAGGCAACCGAGCCTCGCAAACAGCCACCTCGTAACAAGAAAAACCCAAAGGGGCCTCAGGCTAGACCTGAGGCCCCTTCTCTATTTGCCAGCTTCGCATCATTGTGCTATGATACCATGTTGTTGCGATTGTGTGCAATAACAATTGTGCGCAATAACAATTGTGCGCAATAACAATTGCGGTGCAGTAACCACGGGTGGTAATAACAGGCGGTGTAACCGTGTCTTGCAAGGTGGTCTCAGACTCCCAATTACACATGCTGAACCTTCGTGACTATTTCGACCAGATAGCAGCCCAGTGGGACGGGATCCTGGAAGAGAAGATGATGATAGCCCGCTTGCGGGAGATCGTGGCTGGGCTGAGCATAGAACCGGGTGCAGCGGTGCTGGACGTGGGATGCGGAACGGGTGTGCTCTTCCCGATGTTATTGGAGAAGGTGGGGCAGAACGGTCACATTGTCGCGCTGGACATCTCCGGCAAGATGCTCCAGCGTGCCAAGACCAACGATCATCCGGTCACGTATGTCCATGGAAACGCTCAGCGGCTACCCTTCCCAGCCAAAAGCTTCGACTGGGTCGTCTGCAACTCCGTCTTTCCCCACTTCTCCGACAAACTCGTTGCTCTGCGCGAGATACAC
>JAKLPW010000024.1 GCA_022013675.1 Anaerolineae bacterium
CCCCTGCCGGTGGTGGTCTACGTGGCCCCGGCGGGGGCGCGGGCAGCCTCGGCGGGGCTGTTCATCACCCTGGCGGCCCACGTGGCAGCCATGGCCCCCGGCACCAACATCGGCGCCGCCCATCCGGTAGCGCTAGGGGGTGAGGTCGACCCAGCCATGGTCGAAAAAATGGTCAGCGACGCGGCGGCCACCGCCCGCGCCCTGGCCGAGCAGCGGGGCCGGGACCCGGAATGGGCCGAGAAGGCGGTGCGGGAAAGCCTCTCCATGACCGCCAGCGAGGCGCTGGAGCGGGGAGTGGTGGACCTGATAGCGCCCGATCTGGAGACCTTGCTGGTGGAGCTTGATGGCCGGACGGTGGAGACAACGCGGGGTGCCGTGACGCTGCGCACACGGGGAGCGGCAGTGGTGGCGGTGCCTATGAACCTCATCGAGCAACTGCTGCACGTCATCACCGATCCCAACCTGGCCTACCTGCTGCTGGTGCTGGGCATGTGGGCGCTGATAATCGAGTTCCAGGAGCCGGGGGCGCTGGTGCCGGGTATCAGCGGGGTCATCATGCTCATCCTGGCCTTCGCCGCCCTGGGCAGCCTGCCCCTGAACTGGGCCGGCGTGGCTTTCCTGATGCTGGCGGCGATCCTCCTGGTGGCCGAGCTGTACGAGCCCGGTTTATGCGTCCTGGGGGTGGGGAGTCTGGTGGCCTTCGTGCTGGGTTCCCTGCTTCTCTTCCGTCCCTTCGTCCCCCCCCCGCTGGTCATGCCGGCGGTGCAGGTCAATCCCTGGCTGGTGGCCGCCACCGCCAGCGGGATGGCAGCCTTGGCATTTCTGGCCCTGAGGGCCGGGCTGCGGGCGCAGCGGGTGCCGGCCATCAGTGGCCCCGACAGGCTGGTAGGGCAAACGGGGTGGGCCACCACCGACCTGACTCCTGGAGGCACGGTGCAGGTGGCCGGCGAACTGTGGACAGCCACGGCCGAGGAAGCGCCCATCGCCGCCGGTGAGGCGGTGGAGGTGATAGCCGCGGAAAGGGTCAGACTAAGGGTGCGTCGGAAGTCTGGGGGTTGAAAGGGGGGAGTGAGCGATGATCATTTTGAGTGGCCTGTTTCTGGGATTGGTGGTGCTGCTTTCCTTGTTTTCGTGTTCCATGGCCTTCGGTGCTATCAGCCAACTGGTGGGGCAGGTGGGGCACGCCACTACCGACCTGGACCCCCGGGGCACAGTGCTGGTGGCCAGCGAACTGTGGACAGCCACGGCCGAAGATCCACCCATAGCCGCCGGCGAGGCGGTGGAAGTGGTGGCCGTGGAGGGCATCAAGTTAATAGTGCGCCGGATAACGAAACGAAAGGAGACGAACGATGATTGATCTGGGCTTTGTGTTTCTGGGATTGGCACTGGTCGCGCTGGCGCTACTGGCCTTTGCGGCCGTCAAGATCGTGCCGGAGTACCAGCGGCTGGTGGTGCTTCGCCTGGGCCGCTGCATCGGGGAGAGGGGGCCGGGCTTCGTGTTTCTGATCCCCTTCGTTGATCGGCCCATCAGGGTTGACCTGCGAGAGTCCTTCGTGAGCGAGCCCAAGCAGGTCTGCATCACCAAGGACAACGCTTCCATCTCCATTGATTTTCTGATCTACTGGCGGGTGTTCGACGCTACCTCTAGCGTGATCAAGGTGAAGGACTTCGCCGGCGCGGCCGAGGGCATCGCCACCACCACCCTGCGGGCGGTGGTGGGCGACCTCAGTCTCGACGACGTCCTGGCCAAGCGGGAGCGCATCAACGAGGTGCTCCGCCTGAAGCTGGACGAGATCACCGACCGCTGGGGGGTGAAGGTCACCGCCGTCGAGATCAGCGAGATCCTGCCGCCGCACGAGGTGCAGCAGGCCATGACCCGCCAGATGTCGGCCGAGCGCAACCGCCGGGCAGTGGTCACCGAGGCCGATGGCAAGCGAGAGGCGACCATCAAGGTGGCCGAAGGGGATAAGCAATCGGCCATCCTCAGAGCCGAAGGGGAGCGCCAGGCGGCCATCCTGACCGCTGAGGGTTTCTCACTGGCTTTGGATAAGATCTTTTCTGTGGCCAAGACGATTGACGCTAAGACCATGAGCCTGCAGTACCTGGAGGCCCTTAAGTCCCTGGGGGCTAGCCCGGCCACCAAGTTCGTGCTGCCCATGGAGTTCACCAATCTGCTGCGCCCCTTCCTGGCCCACACCGAGAAAGCAGCCGAATAGAGCCTTGTCCTAAGTCTATCGAAGGGGACGAGAGAAAGAAGCTGGCACGCCCTCGACCTGGCAGCTCAGGTGATGCTGATCTTCGGCGGGGTCCTGGGCGTGCCAGCCCTGCTACGAGAGGGGAGTGAAAAGTGAGCCTGCCGGTGCTGTCCGGGAACTTGCTGCGCGCCGCCATTGCGCTGGGGGTTGGAAGCGCGACCCTGGCAGTTGTTTTCTTCTCGCTAGACGCGCCCTATGCCGGGGGCTTCGAGCTGAGTGTAGGGGCAGGATTGGTCAGTGTGCTTTTCATCGTGGCTATCAGTCTGAGTGAAGCGATGCGGGGAGGACCCCGTGAACCGTGAATACGTCGTATGGGCTGCAGCAGTGATCGTGCTCTTGTTGGTGGGAGTGTTGATCGGCCGACAATTTATGACACTGCCCAGCGAGACCAATACGACTGCATTCCGTCTGTGGTTTTGGGAGGCCCGCAGCCTCGATCTGGCTGTGCAGGTGGGATTGATCTTCGTTGGTGCCTTGGGTATCTCCGCGCTCTTGCCCAGCGGCAAAGAGGGAGACGAATGAGTGCAGAGATGCTTTGGCTGGATCAGCTTTTCACTGCGCTGATCTTGTTGTTATTCTTGATCGGGTTGTTCTGCTTGCTCACGCAGCGCAACGTCATCAAACAAGTGATCGGCCTCAAGATCATGCTCCAGGGTGTCACGCTGAGCCTGATCCACGCCGGTCGCTTGCGAGGGGATGTGGAGTTTGCTGAGACGATGGTCATCTCGGCTCTGATAGTTGAAGCGGTCGTGATTGCCATCGCATTGGCCCTGATAGTAAATATCTTCCGCCATTACCCCTCAGGCGACGTTGGCCACATGGATAGGTTGCGGGGTTAGCGGGGTGCATGTATTGGTAGTGGGGCTAGTGGGGCTGCCGTTGGTGGCGAGCGCGCTGGTGGCCATAGGGTCACGAGGTTCTCGCCCGGTGAGCGCACGCTACTTGACGCTGGCGACGACAGGTTTGACAGGGTTGTGTGCATTGGCCCTGTTACCCCTTGTGACGGATGGCCCGGCCCTCGTTATCGACTGGCTGCCCGGCACCGGGATCATGGGGCTGACGACAGGGGCCACAGGACTTTACGCCGTGCTGGTGACCACATGGGGGGCATTCATCATGTTGCTGACCCCCCCTTTTATCCCCCCCGACGGGGGGGATGGAGGGAGGGGCAGTGCGGAGCATCCGCCTCTATCCCAAGCGGTGATGCTGCTGGCGCTGGCTGGCACGAACGTCGCCTTCCTGGCCGACCACTTTCTGGCGCGGTATGCGGCGTTGGAGGTTGTGGCCTTGTGTGTTGCCCTAGCTCCATTGGTCGAAGTGCGGCGCCCGGTGGCCATCCGCCTGGCCAGTACCAGCTACTTGCTCCTGCGCCTGGGTGACGCGGGTCTGCTCGCGGCCATCTTGATACTCTGGAGCGCTAGCGGTACGCTGAGCATTGACCCATCGCTGAAGCTTGCTCTGGGTTCTATTGAAGGGGGTGGCGTATTAGAGGGAGGGCGGCTGTGGTTGGCCGTGGCTGGTTTCGTGCTGGCAGTGTGGGTGAAACTGGGTGGCTGGCCCTTTCACCTCTGGAGTCGAGCCGGGCGACGGCTTGGGTTGGTGTCGCAGGCATGGCTCTACGCAACCGTGGTGCCCAACCTGGGCATCTATCTGCTCTATCGGGTAACGCCGCTGCTGGCAGTGGCTGGCCCGCTACGCACGGCGGCGCTATGGTTGGGGGTTGGCGGTGCGGTAGTGGCTGCGCTCATAGCACTGACACAGACGGGTGTGCGCGCTGCCATGGTCTATGTTGGGGCCGCGCAGGGCGGGTTGGCGCTCTTCGCCGCCGCCAGCGGGATAAAGCCGGCTGTCTGGTTAGGCTTGCTGGCGCTGACACCGCTGCGCTTATTGATCTTTCTGACGGCGGACGTGGTCCGAAACACAAGTTCGCTTTCCTGGCGCAGGGTGACAGCGTGTCTGTTTGGCCTGGCGGGGCTAGCACTGGTGGCTTTTAGTCTGCTGACGACGTGGTGGGCGCGTGGGGCGGGTACTCCGTTGGACGCGCTGCTTGTTGCCGAGGTCGCTGTGGCGCTAACCGGCGTTTGGGTAGTACGCGTGACGCGGCGGTTGTTTCGTCCCCAATCCGGGATCACAAGGGACTCAGTGGTTCACTGGACTCAGCGGGTGGCCGTGGGCTTGTTGGGCGCAGGGGTGGTGGCAGGCTGGTTGGCCTGGGGATCGTTGGCTCGCCACCTGGCGGCAGCTAGCCACATGACGTTTCCGGCCATGCCTACGTTTCTGGCCTTGTTGCTCTATGCAGGGACTGCCCCTGCTCTGTGGGTGATTATGGTGTTGGCGTTGGCAGTGTGGAGACTCCGACGGCGCTCAGGGCTGGATCACCTGATTCCCATGGAATCGGCGGTTGAAGTCTACGATTTGGAAGAGGCGTTGGCCCGCACGGCTCAGGTGTTGCACGCTGTGGTTGAGGTCGGCATCGCGGAGCGACTTATCGCCTTAGTCGTGCGGATCGTGGTGGAAGGGGCGCGTGTCACTCACCGCGTTGTGGAGCACCGAGGCTTGGAAGGGCTGCTGGATGGGTCTGTGCGGGCTGTGGCAGGTGCTGCTCGCTCGACCCATCGGATCGTGGAGCACAGAGGCCTGGAGAACCTGCTGCGGAGTTCCGTGCAGGTTGCCTTTGCACTGGGCCGGCGTTTACAGCGTTGGCACACGGGGCGACTGCAACGCAGTCTATTGTGGATTGCTGTGAGCCTGGCAATGGCGATGCTCGCTCTCGTATTGCATGGCCCATAGATGGGGCAACTAGCACACTCGCACAGTCGGAGTAAGCCTTTCTTGGTTAGCCAGAGGTCGCTAGTGCAGCTCGACGGAAATGCTCGTCTGTTTCCTGCTCAAAGGGGATCGTAACCCGGTGGAGGATTTATGCTGTCATGCACTATAGGGGGTGCGAGATGAACATGGAGACAATGTGGCTAGTGGCTATCCTGGGCGTGCCGCTAGCAGCGGCACTGTTGCTCTCGATATTGCGTCGTCACTGTGTGGGTAAGGCCGGTTGGATCGCTGGCCTGAGTGCTGGTTGCTCGCTGGTCGGGGTTTTCTGCTTGCTGCCTGCACTTCGGCGTGGCGACGTCATCGCACTGGGTGCCGATTGGATCCCGGCGGCGAACATCCGCCTGGCGCTGCACGTGGATTGGTTATCTTTCCCCTTTCTGCTCACCGAAGCGGCCGTGACGCTGGTGGCGGTTGTATATACCTGGGGGTACCACCATCGGGACGAAAACACGCCATTCTTCTACTCTCTGCTGATGCTCTTTGCTGCTGGGATGGCCGGCACGACGCTGACTGATAGTATGTTTCTATTCTACATCTTCTGGGAGCTGATGTTGGTGGCCTCCTGCGCGCTGATTGCCATCTGGGGCGAGGGTGAGCGCCGGGGCGCGGTGGCGCTCAAATACTTCATCTTCACCCATCTGGGGTCGCTGATGGTGCTGGTGGGGTTGCTGGTATTGTATGATGCTACCGGGAGCGACAGCTTCTCGGTCCTGCGGGCGGGTATTGTGTTAGCCCCAGCCCTGGCGAACACGGTGATCATGTTTTTCATCATCGGCTTTAGCGTCAAGATGGCCATTTTCCCGCTGCATCTCTGGTTGCCTGATGCCCACGCCGTGGCCCCGATGCCGGTCACCATAATGCTTGCGGCGGCAATGCTCAGCATGGGCACCTACGGAATACTTCGCTTCCCTCTGAGTATCTTCTCGGATGCCCAGATCGCCCCCTTTGCCGTGCCGATGATGGTGGCGGGTATTGTCTCTGAGCTCTATGGTGCACTGATGGCTCTGGCCGAGGATGACATCAAGCGAATCATCGCCTACTCCAGCGTCAGTCAAATGGGTTACATCCTTTTCGGATTGGGCACGATGACCTACGACGGAATCGCCGGGGCGACGCTGCATGTTGTCTATCACGCCATCGTAAAGGCCCTGCTCTTCATGTGTACGGGGCTGGTGATACGCGCTACAGGGCGGCGACGTATCACGGAGCTGGGCGGCCTGCGGAAAGCGATGCCCCTGGTGGCGTTTTGTACCGGCGTGGGCGTGCTGGCCATTTCCGGCACGCCACCCTTTTGCATCTTTAGCAGCGAGTGGATGATATTCTCTGGAGGTTTTCACACGGCTCACATAGGTCTCTCTATCCTGACGCTGTTTGGGTCATTGCTCACGGTGGCCTACTCTCTCCTGTTCGTGGGTCGCATCTTCTTCCGCACACGCCCGGAGGGACTGACCGTGGATCGGCTGCCCCGTGCGATGGTGGCGCCTACAGTCGGGCTGGCTTCGTTGGCCCTCATCGCGGGGCTTTTTCCTGCGCCGGTCTTCGACTGGGTGGATCGCGGGCTAACCTTGATCCTGGGAGGTCTTTGGTGACGGGCAATGTGTGGGTGGTATTGCCACTGGCCTGTCTGGCAGCCGGTGCCTTTGTCGTTTACCTGGTAGCGCGTCTGTTGCCGCATCGCAATGAAGTGCTAGCGTTGCTCACGGCGATGATCTTCGCGGGCGCGCTGGGGGCTCTGGTCCGGCTCGTCGGGATCGCGCCAGCGCAGCCGGGCACTTCCGAAGGGTTGCTGACGTGGGGGCACTTTGGGTCCGGTGGGGCCTTCTTGTGCGCCGATCGTGGTGCGCTGTTGATAGCCGGTATAGCACTGGGGATGGGGATGCTGGTGACCGTATACTCGGGTCGCTATCTGATCCTCGATCAGCGGTATCAGAATTACTACCCACTGCTGCTACTGTTAGTGGCCGGTTTGCTGGGCATGGTGATGGCGGCGGACCTCTTCAGTCTATACATGTTCTGCGAGTTGATGAGTGTTGCTGCCTACGTGCTGGTCGCTTTTCGTCGTCGGACTGATACCGCCATCGAGGCCGGCTTCAAGTACCTGGTGATGGGCAGCGTGGGCACTATTACTATTTTGTTGGGAATCTCGTTTGTCTATCGCGAGACGGGGATGCTGGCGCTATCGCAAGCGATAGGTTCTCCGGGGCCATGGACCCGAATTGGGGTAGCCTGTTTTCTGGTGGGTCTGGGCATCAAGAGTGCCATCGTTCCTCTCCACACTTGGCTACCCGACGCGCACGGGCGAGCTCCCAGTAGCATCAGCGCCATGCTCTCCGGCGTGATCGTCCAGAGCGCCTTCTACGCATTGCTGAAAGTCTGCCTGGGATTGGGCTTTCCGGCTCACAGTCTGGGGACACTGCTAGTGGTGCTCTCGCTCTTCAATATGACACTGGGCAACGGGCTGGCGCTGGTGCAAACAAACACCAAGCGACTATTGGCCTACTCGACAATTGCTCAGATGGGTTACATCATGTTGAGCATAGGGATCGGGCTGTGCTACGACATTCCAATGGCTATCCAGGCGGGTTTCTTCTTGCTGTTGACCCACGCTGTAATGAAGGGGTTAGCATTCCTGTGCAAGGGGGTCTGTCACTTCTATTGCGATGCCGTCACAATCCGTCAGTTGCGAGGGACGGTCACGCGTCTACCAATGGTGGCGGCGGTTTTCAGCGTTGCGCTGGCGGGTTTAGCAGGCGTGCCGCCGCTGGCTGGATTCCCTGGCAAATGGTTGATGCTGACAGGGGCTCTGCGCGCATCGGACACTCTGGGATACGTGGGGCTGGTGGTCTTTTTGCTGAATAGCTTGCTCTCGCTGGGTTACTATCTGCCGCTCATCGGAACTCTGTTCGCGCGGAAGGGCTCCGAAAACTTCGACGAGCTCGGTCGAGCTGTCTTCGATACCCCGAAAAGCCCATCTCATATCCAGATCTCGCTCTGGATGGCACTGCCTCTGCTAGTGTTGGGGGCGCTCGTATTGGGTATCGGTCTCTACCCAGGTCCATGGCTGGAACTGGCAGCGGGCGCAGGCGTGGACTTGCTGGCTCTGCGCTATGATGTCTTAGGTTCCGTTCAGGGTGTACTTGTCGAGGGGTTAGGGAGATGAAGGATGATTGGTAGTATCCTGTTGAGTCCCCCAGTAGCTTTGTGCCTCTTTTTGGCGCTGTCCTATGGTCTCTACCGGCTGGGAGGAGCAGTGGCGGCTCAGGGCGAGGAGCACCCGGGGAAGCATCTGCCTTACGCTTGTGGTGAGGACCTCATGCCGCCAAAGGTGCAATTGGCCTATCATGTCTTCTTCCGGCTGGCGCTGATGTTTGCCGTCTTGCACATCGCGACTCTGGTCGTCTCGACGCTGCCGACGAGGGGCGCATCACACCGCATCGCAGTGGCCTACCTGGCGGGCATTGCTATCAGCGTGTTCGTGTTGACGAAAGGAGAGGCGTAGATGTTGGACCGCATCGTGCGCTGGGCGCGGCGCAAATCGCCCTGGATACTGCACTTCAATACTGGAGGGTGTAACGGCTGCGACATCGAGATCCTGGACCTGCTCACGCCGCGCTACGACGTCGAGAGGCTGGGGATTCTGAAGGAAGCCTCTCCGCGCCACGCTGATATTCTGCTCTGCACAGGGCCGGTGACACGCCAATCGCGCGATAGGCTGCGTCGCATCTACGAGCAGATGCCCGCCCCCAGGTGGGTGGTGGCGGTGGGCAGTTGCAGTTGCTCTGGTGGCGTCTTCCGTGGTGCCTACAACGTGCTGGGCGGCATTGACAGGGTATTGCCTGTGGATATGTACATGCCGGGATGTCCCTGCCGACCGGAGGCCATGATTGATGGGCTGGTGCGGCTGCTGGAGACGATCTGAGGATGAACAGTGACAAATCAACAGTTGGAGGACCCGATGCATTTGGAGGCGATCTTAGAAGCGCTGCAGGAGACTTTTCCCGCCGAGAAGATCGAGGGACAGTCGCTGCCTATAGGTGAAACCTTTGTTGCGTTATCACCTGACTGTATTCAACCTGCTGCGCAGGTGCTCGTCGAACGCTTCGACCTGCGCCACCTTTCGGCCATCACCGGACAGGATACCGGGAGTGAGATCGAGTTGCTCTACCACTTCTGGGA
>JAKLPW010000250.1 GCA_022013675.1 Anaerolineae bacterium
AACGCAGCGACAGATACTACGTAGCGGATTGGGATTCAAGCGGTTGGACACGATCCTCTTGACCCATGGCCATCTAGATCACATCCTGGGCTTGGGAGGACTTGTCTCGACCTTCGCTCGTTGGGAATCCTCCTCCGGTTTGACGATCTATGGGGGCGAGTGGGCATTGGATCGAGTGCGGGATCTCATGAAGGTAGTGCTCAGGGGAGATGAGCCAGATCTAAGGCTAGAGTTCGTGGAGATACAACCTGGAGTGATTTGGCAAGATGAATACCTGACTGTGACCGCGTTTCCTGTGATTCATAGAGGGCCCGGATGCTACGGGTTCATTTTCGAGGAGCGAAGCAGAAGGCCTTTCCTGGTTGACATTGCCGATGCGTTGGGGGTCCCCGCGGGGCCAGAACGTAGGAAGCTGGTTGGGGGGGAGAACATCGTTTTGGCCAGTGGCATGGTGGTCAAGCCAGATGATGTATTGGGCGAACCAATTCCCGGCACGAAGTTGGTTTTCGTGGGTGATGCAGGAAGGGTGAATGATCTAATGCCATACGCACGGAACGCGGATGCGCTTGTGATCGAGTCTACTTACGTTGGCCGAGACGCCGACATGGCAGCACGTTTCGGGCACATTACGGCCTCGCAGGCGGCTGGCCTTGCGCGTGATGCAGGTGTAAAGCAACTCTACTTGGTGCATATCTCACGACGATATTCGGATCGTGAGATCCTGCGCGAGGCTTCGAAGGTATTCCCCAATGTGATCGTGCCGCGCGACTTGGATATGTATTCGATTGCCAGAGAGGGATAGGAGGCCTCAGTCAGTATGGACCTCAGGATGTTTGTGGACAGGCTGCAAAGCATGGGGAAGTTACAAGTCATTGAGCGGGAGGTTGACCCCTACTTGGAGATGGCGCGCGTCATCCACACTCTGGGAGAACGGCCAGTGCTTTTTCTCTGCGTCCGCGGCAGTTCGTTTCCGGTGATCGCGGGCCTGTGTTCGACCAGAGAACAGATTGCTTTGGGGCTCGAGATAGAGGCTGGAAAACTGCTTCCCACCTTGGCTGGAGCACTGCGGCAGCCTGTTGAGCCACAATGTGTAGATACGGCTCCGTGCCAGGAGGTGGTGGAGCCGGATGTAGATCTCATGCAGCTTCCGGTGAATACGCATTTCGTCGAGGACGGAGGACCATACGTCACGACGGGGGTAGTTGTGATGGGAGACCCTGATCTGGGGCGCAATGTCTCCTACCACCGACTCCAGCGCCTTGATCGCCGCCACTTCGCAGTTCGTATCGTAGAAGGACGGGGCATGCATACAGCCTGGTCCAAGACTGGCGAGGATCTGCCCGTGGCTGTTTGCATTGGCAACTCCATGCCAGTGTTATTGGCTGGAGCGATGTCGCCTGCCCCCGGGGTGGACGAGCTTTCTATCGCTAATGCACTGGGTGCAACACCAGTGGTGAAGTGTGTTACCTCGAATCTGGAAGTCCCGGCTCACTGTGAGATAGTGTTGGAAGGGCGGCTCACTCATGAATTGGTGGAGGAGGGGCCTTTCGTGGATCTGACGGAAACCAGGGATATCGTTCGATTGCAGCCGGTTCTTGAGGTCGATTGCATTACGCATCGTTCTGATGCCATCTACCAAACGCTCCTGCCGGGTGGTTGTGAGCACAAACTGCTGATGGGGCTTCCGAGAGAACCAAGCATTTTCGAGGCGGTCAACGAAGTGTGCAGATGTTTGAATGTCTCTCTGACAGCAGGTGGTGGGCACTGGCTACACGCCGTTGTTCAGATATCCAAGCAAGATGCGGTTGATGGGAGCCGTGCCATCGGGGCTGCTTTTAAGGGACATTCCTCACTCAAACACGTCGTGGTTGTGGATGAGAGCGTGGATCTCTTCGATCCGCAGGCGGTAGAGTGGGCCATTGCCACCAGATTCCAGGCTGATTCCGATCTCAATGTACTGCACAATCAGCCTAGCAGTTCCCTGGACCCATCAGCAACACAAGTCCCGGGGAAAAAGGCGCGTACTGCCAAGATGGGTCTAGACGCCACTGTGAAGTGGGATTCGGGTGACAAGCAGGCCCAATTGGGGAGCTATGAGAAGGTCCAGTATGAGTCTGTAGAGTTGGGAGACTACTTGCCAGGGCCGCAAGATTGAGCAGAAGTCTGCCATGGCCCTCGTGGGGAGTATCAAGCAAGTCCACCTGGCATCCAACGGACTGTCAAGCGAGATGATGAGGAGTCAGTCAGATGAAAAGGACATCACGCTCACTACTCTGGGTACTGGCACTGGGTCTGGCCTTGACTCTGTTATGGCGCAAGATGAGGCTCGTAGTGCTGGTCCACGTTACCTGGTGGCAGCTTGTTCTGCTCTTCTTGGGGTTGGCAGTGGCGATCTATCTGATCTTCGACGTGCTCCTTGATCGAGCGCGTAGGATGTAGGGATGGGCTTAGTCGGAGGCATCTCCTTTTATTGATCAATGTCGCAGGAAAAGGCCGGTGATTGAGAAGGAAGTAGATCTGACATCTGAGGAAAGAGCAATGCTTCAAGGTTCTTCGGGCGAAGCGACTCGCAAAGCCATGGAAATCATCATGGCTTTAGCGAGAGTGTACGGAGCCCGGAAGCTTGTTCCTGTCGCCAGTGCGCAGGTTGCGGGCGTGAGCTACATGAATCTGGGGGACGCTGGACTCGATTTCCTGCTGGAGTGGGCTGATGCTGGTGCCCAGGTGCGTATACCAGCTATGCTGAATCCGGCTGGCATGGACCTGACTGCCTGGGAAACCCTTGGTATTTCTAGGTCGTTCGCGCACAAACAACGCATGGTGGTGGAAGTCTATACGGCTATGGGTATCCAGCCAACATGTACATGTACGCCGTACTTGGCCGGCCACGTGCCGGAGTTCAGACAGCATTTGGC
>JAKLPW010000251.1 GCA_022013675.1 Anaerolineae bacterium
CAATCTGGTCCACTGGCTGGCACCTGGCTGCTACCATAATTGCCATACCTGTGGATCGTAGCTAAAAGCTTTGTGTTCGCTACGTCGTTTCCGCTTGCCTATCGATCATCGCGGAGTTTGACAGAGCATGTCCGAAGTCTTACTCCACGCTATCAGACCGAGACCGCCAGGGATTGACACTGTATAAGAGGTATGATACATTGCATATCAAACTACGGGACGAAGCGTGCGAGCACAGTTTCCGACAAGGGAGGCAAACGTTGCGAAACAGAGTTATGATTGTGTTGGTAACATTATGTATGCTAGCAACACCGTGGCTGCTAACTCCACAAACGGTGCTGGCGGATACACTTGTTGTCACGAACACCCAGGATTCCGATGAAGGTTCTCTGCGACAGGCTATCTTGGATGCAGAAGGCCGGGTGGGACCTGATACCATTGTGTTCAACATACCGGAGAGCGACCCGGGTTACAACGAGGTCCTTGGCGTCTGGACCATCCAGCCACTAAGCGAGCTGCCCGAGATACTCTATGGAGAGACAACGATTGACGGCAGCAGTCAGGCGGACTTCATCGGTCAGGATACCAATCCCAGCGGCCCGGAGATCGAGATCAACGGCACGAGTACCGGGCTGGTAGCGGTCGGGTTCCGCATAAGTTCATCCGACAACACGATCGCGAACCTCCTGATAAATAACTTCTCCGGGGTGCTGTCCAGCGGGGCCATCGTCATTGATGGCGGAGGTGCCAATCGCAACGTCATTCGTGGGTGCTATATCGGCACAGATCCCACTGGGACAGAGGCCCGACGTAACATCGCGGGCGTTGCCATCCTGCATGGAGCCCAGCACAATACCATAGGTGGTACAGTTGCCGGAGAGGGAAATCTCATCAGTGCAAATCAGGGTTCGTTGAGTAGCTTCGGTGTCTGGATCCAAGGGGAGGACAGCGACAACAACATCATCACCGGGAACTACATTGGCACTGACATCTCAGGCACTGTAGCACTTGGTAACGCACAAAGCGGCGTCTGCATTGAGCAAGGCGCAGGATCCAATGTCGTCACCAACAATTTGATCTCGGGTAACAGGACCTACGGAGTTCTCCTGAAAGACGAGGGGACAAATAACAACCTGGTTTCGGGGAATTGCATCGGGCTGGCCAGTGACGGCATCGCGGCACTGGGAAATCGCTACAGTGGCATTGTCATCAAGAACGGTTCCCAGCACAATATCGTCGGTGGCATCGGGCTTGAGTCGCGCAATATCATCTCGTCAAACGGTGACTATGGGGTGTACATCAGTGGCAGCGACACAGCCCACCATTACGTGGAGGGTAACTACATCGGTACCAACAGGGAGGGAGTCCTGAATCGGGGCAACGGGAAAGCCGGGGTATACATCACTGGCGGCGCACACCACAACACCGTCGGCCGCAGCTCGGCAGGCAGGAACGTCATCTCCGGCAATGAGTCGCATGGTATCTGGCTATCGTCTGAGACTGCCCACAATACCATTCGCGGGAACCTGATAGGAACGGATGTATCTGGAACTCTGTCTCTGGGCAATAAGGGAGACGGCATCCGGCTGGAGAATCGTTCCCATTCCAACACCGTTGGGGGCGAACCCCACGCTGACGCCAATGTGATCTCCAGCAATCGGGGGAGTGGAGTTAGGATATCGGGCACGAACACGGTCAACAACGCCATTGTAGGCAACTACATCGGTACTGATCTCATCGGCAAGCTAACACTTGGCAATACCTCCTACGGGGTCTACATGGGGCTAGGTGCTTCGGATAATGCCATTGGCCCAGGCAACTCCATAACGCACAATGGTGCTCCGGGTGTGTATATCTACCTGGAAACGACTTTGCGCAACACCATCACTCGCAACTCCATCGTGGGCAACGGCCAGAAGGGAATCAGCATCATCTTCGTAGCACAGCCTGACCCACCTACTCCAACCGTCACCGGGGGCTCAGGGAACTACGTCGAAGGCGAGGCTCTCCCTGGTACAACGGTAGAGGTCTTCTCCGGCCCTGATGACGAGGGAATGTACTACGAGGGAACGGCCATCGCGGGCCAGGACGGAACGTTCCGAATTGAAGCTCAAATCAGAGGGCGCTACGCTACCGCCACAGCCACGGATGCTGTTGGCACTACCTCCGAGTTTTCCGAGGAATACGAAGTCCAGCCGCTATGGCGGATCCTCCACATACCCATCATTGTCAACAGCTACCACGCTTCAGGTAGCTGATAGGAGTCAACAGAAGCGGGACGACCTGCAAAGGTCGCCCCGCCTCTTTCCTATTCTCGACTGAAGCCTACTGGGCCTCTCCCTCTACTGCTGCGTTCAGGTCCGTCACCAAGACATCTACGTCAATACCGTGAGCCGTAGCACCCTGCAGGATGTTCTCGAACCTGGCGGCTGCACAGCCAACACACATCAACCCATGCGCTAGGAAAACGCGGACTGTCTCCGGGTGTTCTCTCACAACTTCTCCAATAGTCATTTCCTTCGAGATCGTCTCAGTTGCCATTGTAAGCTCCTTTCGTTTTCTATCGAATTACGTGCTTCTGAACCGTGGGACACTACTTTCCTTTCCACTCGCCATAGGTGCGACCTTCCAGCCCCGCAATGAATCGCTCTGCCTCGAAGGCGGCTCGCGCCCCCGAACCTACGGCCGTTGCTATCTGTCGCAAATGGGATTCTTGAACATCTCCAGCCGCAAAAACGCCTTCGACGCTAGCATGAGCGCGGCGATCGGTGACGATGTATCCTCGTTGATCTAGCTCCAATTGTCCGGCGAGGAACTGGCTGTTGGGAATATCACCGATGTAGACGAAAACACCATCCACATTCAGTTCCGACTCCTCCTGGGTTTTGACATTTCGCAAGCGAGCGCCAGTTACCCTCTCCTCGCCGAGGATCTCCGTCACCGCGCTGTCCCACACGACTTCGATCTTCTCGTTGTTGAAGAGCCGGGTCTGCATGTAGGTCTCCGCCCGAAGCCGATCTCGCCGGTGCACCAGGTAGACTCTCTCGGCAAACTTGGTCAGGAACATGGCCTCCTCAACAGCCGCGTCACCCCCTCCCGCGACGATGACGGTCTTGCCCTTGTAGAAATAACCGTCGCAGGTGGCACAATATGACACGCCCCTCCCGCGCAGTTCCTCTTCACCCGCCACACCCAATTTTCGCGGCGAAGTACCGGTTGCCACGATCAGAGTCTGAGTCTGATACTCTTCCCCCCAGGTCTTCACCGTGAAAGGATGTGAGCTCAAGTCCACATCGGTGACCTCATCGAATTCGATCCGCGTGCCGAAACGTTCGGCCTGCTTCTGCATGAGCTGATACAGTTCCATACCACTGATGAGTTCAGGAAAGCCCGGGTAGTTCTCGATCTCTGAGGAGAGTGCTACCTGACCGCCCAACTGCTGGCCAGCAATGATCAAGGGATTCATTTCTGCCCTGGCAGCATAGATAGCTGCCGTGAATCCAGCCGGGCCACTACCGATAATGATAACTTTTTCCACTCTGCTACTCCTTACGACTACTCTTCCTGCTGACTTATCCAATCCTCTGCCCGCGCGTTGCGGCAGTTCATAAAAAGGATTCCCACGTATTCTATCCATATCGCTCCATTCTGACAAATCGATGGTGCCGAGAAGAAAGCCAATTGATGGAAACCATCCCTGTGAATGAGTATCACTAGCTGAAACTGGAAAGTCCCGTTAGGGACTGGCCAGTGCATTGGGGTTCAGTGCCTGCGGGCACTTTTCAGATTCAGCCAGCATGCAATCCCCGGCTTCCCATATCTCAACTTGTCTGCCGAGAAAAGGAACTCCTTGACGACCTGTTTTCTTTGTGCTACGATAGCTCCACCAACACGCATAGGAAAGAGTCCTACTCTGGTAGCTACCGCTTCCACCCTACTCCTGGGTCTCGAGACGAATAGTCACAGACTCCAAGACACCTGTGCCCTGTCAAGGAGAGACAATCATGCGCAAGCAAGAACCTGCTCGGTCCTTTGAACGAGCCATCATAGGCATCGTCGTGCTTCTAGCATTCGTGGTGCTTTTCGAGGTTTCGAACGCGATCTTTCCCTCCATACCCCCTACCCTGGATACCCCAGAACTCTCCGCTCAAGAGGCCGGACTAAGTGAGACCTTGCAAGCCAGGGTGACCAGAGTCCTCGAAGAGAGACCGGAGAATGCCGAGAATCGCCAACAACTATACCAGAAGCTTGAATTGTTGGTCACACACGGTAGCCTCAAAGGCCAGCACATCGTAGTTGAACAGGGCCTGCTCACTCTGACCAGTGCAGCTATGCAATACAAGACTGGAGATCAGATACTGGTTGAGTACACCCACGGTCCTCAGGGAGATCACTTCGTGATTACTGACTTCATTCGGCTCAAGTCGCTATTCTGGCTTGGCGTCGGGTTCGCGCTGATTGCACTGGTGGTGGGAAGGTGGAAGGGTCTCTTCTCCCTGATCGGCACCGCTTTCAGCTTTGTGATCATCTTGCGCTTTATCCTGCCACAGATCCTGGCTGGCCGGGACCCCGTACTGGTGAGCGTAGTCGGTTCTGTCATACTAATGGGCTGTACCCTCTACATTGTCTACGGCTGGGAGATGCAGACTCATGCCGCGGCGGGCGGTCTCTTTCTGAGTCTCGTGCTGACTGCTCTATTGGCAGCCCTGTTCGTAAATTGGAGCCGCCTGTCGGGATTCAGTACGGATGAGGCAACGTTCCTGATGATGGAAAGCAGCATCTCTATTGATCCGCGTGGCCTGCTGCTGAGTGGCATCATCATCGGAGCCCTGGGTGTGCTCGATGATATCGCTGTTGGTCAGGCCTCTGCCATCTTTCGCTTGAGCGCAGTGAATCCTGATCTGGACTGGCGCAGCCTGTTTGAGCACGGCATGAAGATCGGAAGAGATCACATCGCCGGTATGGTCAACACTCTCGTACTGGCCTACGTTGGAGCTTCGCTGCCCTTCATGCTGCTCTTCTCGCTCTACTCTGAGCCCTTCCTGCAGACCGTAAACCGTGGATTCATCGCCGAGGAGATCGTGCGCACATTAGTAGGCAGCATGGGACTCATTGCCACCGTGCCTTTAACGAGCCTCCTGGCCAGCTGGCTCGCCGCCTCGCAAGCCACAAGATACGAGATTGTGGACGGAGAGCACTCTGCGACGGCTAAGTGAAGCGTTCCCCCCCGTATCCATGCTGCCCTTCGCAAGACGAGACTTACGCGACAACGCCTGATTGTAGGCGCATCTCGCTCTTAGCAACCGCGCTCCTTCCGGCCCGTTGACTCATCCCCACCCTACCCCTGCTAGACAAAGACAGAGAGACCTCACGTCCCCTTTCGGAACATCCTAGACACCACGAGCGTCTAATAGATGACACCAGTTTCCCATAGGTTCTGGGCACCGATGTCATTGAACTGCGCTTGGGCGTACACCTACCGCCACACCCTTGCAGAGCAGCGATGAACCTAAGGAAGGTTACCGACGAGCGTCTTGGACGATGATGTCAGCTTCTTGACAGGAATCTGGCAGCTTACAGTCAAGCAGAAATGCCTTGAATCCATTATAATAGCGGTAGATATAGAAGAACGATGGAACAGCGATAGTAGCTAGAGTCAAGGGCTTTGCCTGGGGGATTGGCTCAGGCCGTAGCGGCTCTCAGTAGAGAGCGGAGGAGGAAAGTCATGAAAGGGTCATTCACTTTCCTATTGATACTCGTGGTCGCTTTTATGTCCGTCGTAGCGAAGAACGCTCCAGAAGTTGAGATCATTCGCGCCACTCCAACGCCGCACAAAACCGATGCTGACAAGTCGATGGGGGGAGTCAAAGAGCCAGAACCAGCACCAAGTGCAACGCCGATACCGCTCCCTGAGCACATCTGGCCGCCGAATTTAGGGACTAGCTATGAACACGAGAAGTTGGCCGGTGTAGGCAATCGCTTTGACATTGGAGAGCCGCAGATCTTCGTCTCCTTTGCGTACAGAAACATGGAGGATGGCCTGCCTTGCACCATCGCTGTGTTGCGAGGTGGAGAGGCGAACGGAGAGATGAGTTGGCTCTGGGATACCAAGTTGCGTTCTTCCCAAGGCAGCATGACCGCGGACATCATGAGCATCATCGAGAATCTTCAGCCCGGGGACTACGCAGTGGAGATCTCGGTGCATGATCAGATCGAACAAAGAGTGGAGTTCGAGCTCTTCTAGGGCGGTGCCTGGAACGATGCCTGGCAGACAGAATACCAGCCCGCCCGTTCAGTCTTCCTCATGGGCCACTCCGGCGTGAGATGGTATGATCGCCTTAGTTAGCTCTGCGCCGCCTGCGCTTTTCGCGCAGGCGGCGCTCTCTTGTCACATACGTACCCGCCTTGCAGCGAGTTCTACCTTTTCCTGCGGGTAGAGCGGCTCACAACCAGGACATGATCCGATCTGCCACCTGGGTCGGCGTGAACCCAAACTCCTCAGCCAGTACCTTCTGGGGAGCAGAATCTCCAAAGCGATCCATGCCAATACACAGGCCGTCCCGCCCGGTGAGCGTGCCCCAGCATTGAGTGCGCCCTGCTTCGATCGCAACGATCTTATGACAACCTGGAGGGAGAACCTCATCCCGGTAGGAAACCGGTTGCCCCTGAAAGAGTTCTACCGAAGGCATGGACACCACACGGGCCGAGTAGCCGTGGCTGGCCAGGATGTCTTTCGCATCCATGGCCAAACAGACTTCCGATCCGGTGGCAATGATGACCAGATCCGGGATTTTCGCCTTGGGATCCGAGACGACGTAGCCTCCCCTCCACACCAACGTGGGATCGAAGCCATTCTCACGGTTCAAAATTGGAAGCGACTGACGGGTCAAGATCAACGCCGTCGGTCCTTCGGAGTGCTTGAGCGCCCAAGCCCAAGCCATAACAGTCTCCAGTGCATCCGCAGGGCGAAGCACAGTTAGCCCAGGAATAGCCCTGAGCGCGCTCACTTGCTCCACGGGCTGGTGTGTCGGGCCATCTTCTCCCACGAAGAAGCTATCGTGAGTGAATACGTAGATGACCTGTTGATGCATCATGGCTGCCAGACGGATTGGAGGCCGCATGTAGTCCGAGAAGATCAGGAACGTGCCCACATAGGGAATCAGACCTCCATAGAGAGCCATTCCATTGGCGATAGCGCCCATGGCGTGTTCTCGAATGCCAAAGTGGAAATTCCTTCCTCGGAAATCGCCCGGTGCCACGGCCTCCGAGGACTTGATCATGGTGTGGTTGGACGGAGCGAGGTCGGCCGACCCACCACACAGGGCTGGCACCAACTCGGCGGCCTTCTGGATCACTCGTCCGCTTACTCCGCGGCTCGCGGCAGCCTCTTCCGGTACAGCACCAAGTAGCTGCTCCGCGATATCCTCAGGTACAGGAGTACCAAAGTGGGTCTCCCACGCCTTCGAAAGCTTCGGATGTGCCTCGCCCCACGCTGCAAAGGCCCTCTGCCACTGCTGATACTCTTTCTTCAGATCAGCGACTCTGGCGGCAAACAGGTTCCGGACTTCGTCCGGAACGTAGAAAGTCGGTTCCAACGGCCAGCCCAGCTTCTTCTTGGTCGCACTGACCTCCTCCGGGCCAAGGGGCGCTCCGTGTGCAGCCGCTGTATCCTGTTTGTTGGGGCTACCATAGGCGATGTGCGTTCGCGCGATGATGAGCGAAGGCCGCGAGGCTTCAGCCTGGGCCTTCTCGATGGCATTGGCAATGGCCTCATGATCATGCCCATCGATCTCCTGCACGTACCAACCATAGGCCTCAAAACGACCCGCCACATCCTCCGAGAAGGTCAGGTTCGTGTCTCCATCAATGGTAATATGGTTGTCATCGTAGATGTAGATCAGATTGCCTAGCTTGAGATGCCCGGCCAGAGAAGCGGCCTCCGCCGATACTCCCTCCATCAGATCGCCGTCACTGACTATGGCATAGACGTGATGCTCAATCACTGATAATTCATCCGTATTGAAACGGGCTGCCATCATCTGAGCTGCGATGCCCATACCCACGCCGTTGACAAAACCCTGTCCCAGAGGTCCGGTGGTAGTCTCCACCCCGGGCGCACAACCATACTCGGGATGCCCCGGTGTCATGCTGCCCCACTGCCGGAAGTTCTTAAGTTCCTCCAGGGGCAAGTCATATCCAGACAGATGAAGCAGTGCGTACAGGAGCATCGAACCATGCCCCGCCGACAAGATGAAGCGGTCTCGATTCGGCCATTGGGGATCCTCTGGGTTGAAACGAAGATACCGGCTCCATAGCACAAAAGCATAATCCGCAGCACCCATGGGCAATCCCGGGTGCCCGGACCGTGCTTTCTCCACACCATCCACAGCCAGCATGCGGATGGTATTAGCCCCCAGCTTGGCCAACTCACGATTGACACGTCCAGGTGTCATTGAATACTTCCTCCTTATTTATGTAATCCTCCCTTTCTTCCAGATAGTAGCCCAAGTTGCTTCTGGTGTCAAGGTGACGAGTTCCCATTCAAGGCAAGCGCATCCAGACGACTGGCAAGGTGCGTTGCATCTGATTGGTTGACGAGTTGTAGACGTTAGAGTATCATTGGTACACAAGACTTCAGTCTGCTACCGGTTGGCGCTTGCCCTAGCTACCAGGCAGCCTAAGGTCCACGATTCATCACCACATACCCCAGGGGGAGCTATGAATGAGAAACTTGCCGCGCTGCTCACAGATCTCACGCAAGAATACGTAGCAGCCTTTCCGGCCTCACAGGCAGCCCACAAACGAGCCAAACAGCATCTGGTGGATGGCGGCAGTCATACTCTCCGCCTTTTCGCCCCATTCCCACTCTACCTTTCCTCCACCAAGGGAGCCTGGTTGCAGGACCTTGACGGCCACGAAGTGCTGGACTTCTGGCAAGGACACTACGCCAATATCCTGGGGCACAATCCCGAACTGATTGCTGATGCCTTGTCCAGCGCTCTCGCTCAGGGCAAGGGACTACAGACGGGACACCTGGGCGAACTACAGGCTGAGGTTGCAGATATTCTGACGCAACGGACAGGCGCGGAGAGAGTGCGATTCACCACCAGCGGGAGCCTGTCCAGCATGTATGCCATGATGCTCGCACGAGCCTCGACCGGACGAGACCTGATCCTGAAAGTTGGCGGCGGATGGCATGGCGCCCAGCCCTGGGCGTTGAAGGGAATCCGATATGGGGAGCAGGGCTTTCGCAGCTTGGAATCCCTTGGGCTGCCGGTCAACATCGAAAGCGAGACACTGATCACGCGATTCAACGATCCAGAGGACCTGGCGGCCACCTTTCGCACTCATGGAGATCGTATCGCCTGCTTCATCGTCGAACCCTGGATAGGTTCAGCGGGCTTCATTCCCGCCACACCCGAATACCTGAAACTCGCCCGCTCACTGACGTGGGAACACGGTGCTTTGCTGATCTTCGATGAGGTGATCAGCGGGTTTCGCTTCCGCGCTGGTGATCTGGGAAGCATGTACGACATTCGACCGGATCTCGCGATCTTCGGCAAGATCATCGGCGGAGGAATGCCAGTGGCAGCCGTGGCCGGCCGCTCCGACATCATGACTATCTGCGGCCGAGAGGGGGAACGCCTCGTGCACTTCGACGGCGGGACCTACTCAGCCCATCATGCTGCACTGCTGGCTTCCAAGGTTATGTTGAATCATCTGGTGGACAATGAGGAGGTCATCTACCCCCAGTTAGCTGCGCGCGGCGAGCAGATGCGTCAGCAGGTGGAGCAAGTATTCGCTGACGAGGGCATCCTGGCGCGCTGCACGGGTTACGGGAATGAATCCGTGCCGGGAAGCTCATTGGCGATGGTTCATTTCCCGTATGATCCGGATCTTCCACTATTGCACCCGGAGGTTCTATGGGACCCACAAACCTGCGATATTGTTCTGCGCGAGGAAGTCCTGAAGCTAGCCCTTCTGCTGGAAGGCGTCTACGTCCTACATGGCCTTGGATCTCTCTCCACCATGCACGGAGAACGGGAGATGAGGTATCTAATCAGAGCTTGCTCACGAGTCGCCAAGAGGATCAAAGCCTCCTCAGTCGCAGAGGGCCCGCCCGTGCCAAGTCGATAGGAGGAGAGTGTGGAAGAAGACTTCGGAAGTCTTCCGCGTGCATGGACCACATTGTCCCTCTGAAGACTTCCGAAGTCTTGCAAAGAATGGGCGAACCGATACCCACATCAAAACACCGAGTGGGGCTCCCCTCCTTCCTCAGGAGAGAAGCCCCCTCGTCTGATCGATCATTCAGATGCCGGCAGATGAGTCTCAGCTAGAAACACAACTAGCACTAGTGGATGTTGTTGACTACCCCTGCTGCGATCGTGTAGTACTTTTTCGGCGTGCCGTCGTTGAGCCTGAACTTGTATTTCACCGGCAGCAGCTCCACGTAGTCGGTGAAGGCACACCAGCCGCCGGCACAGTACTGCGTGCAACTACTGCTTGCAGAATGAACCTGCCCCGTTCAGAACATAGATTCTACACCACCGACACCCCATCCAAATCCGGTGGCGTTGCCAACTCCATTATGTCCAGTATCGTAGGCATCACATCTACCACAGAAAAACCATCCCGGTTGAACTCGCGTCCCTGCACATAGAGCATGGCATCGTCGTAGGTGTGCATCCCCACCAACTCGTTTCCCTTGAAGGTCAGCGCAGGGCGATTCACGGCCCCTTTCAGGTCAAAACCTCGAAATGGCACAGCGATGAGATCTGCTGCCTGCTCGAACTGCGGACCGTGGTAGATCTCCTCGCGACGCAGCACCTTCTCGATCATCGCCTCGCCGCTACCGGGGTCGCGCAGACCCAACAGCCCGGCGGCCAGTTCATCACGCAGCTTCTCGTACTCCTCACCCGGAGACACGCATCCCTCTGGCTCTCGTCCGCGCAGGTTGATAAAGATACGTCCTGGATCCAGGCTATACGCCCGCGAAGAGGGATCGAGATCAGCCACGGACTTAGGCTCATCCGAGCGAAAACTCAGGTATCCAGCATCCCGCAGCCAGGTGTTTATGTAGACCTCCAGGCGCAAGGTGCAGAAGCCATGATCGGACATCACTATCAAGGTCGTGTCATCATCCAGCCGTCCGCGGACCTCCCCCAGGAGATCATCAATCTGATGATAACAATCGTAGAAGGCCGGCTCGTATACCGGATCGCCCTTCTCCATGGGCTCCCACAGGAAATGGTGCAAGCGGTCCGTCTCCATGATATGACAATGAAGATAGTCCCACGGCTCGCCATCCATGAACCCCAGCAGTGTCCTCCCTCGCGCGGCCAGCGTCTCGCGAAAGTCCACCAGGAAATCATCCTTCGACTTGCGAGCAACCCAGGGGTCTGTATCAATGCGATAGCCCCAAGATTTCAAGCGAGCCGAGACCTCCGGCGGATAGGCCACCTTGTCCACACTGGGCGACAGGAACCCAGCTACCAGAATGCCGTTGACTTCCCGAGGCGGATAGGTGACCGGCACGTTCATCACGATCACCCGCTTCCCTTGCTTGCTTAGGTATTCCCAAAGGGTCTCGCTGGTCATGTGCTGCGACGTGGGGATGTAGAGCTTGTAACTCCCGGGCTTGCGGTCCACGAATCCGTAGATGCCGTGCTTGGCTGGATTCACACCAGTCATCATGCAGGACCACGCCACCGAGGAGACCGTCGGGTAGACCGAATACATCGGCGCATAGGTGCCTTCGCTCAGAATGTGCGCCATATTGGGAACGTGCCCCTCGGCCACTAGCCGCGTGATCAGACTGTGTGGCGTACCGTCGATACCGACGAAGACCACGCGACGCGGTTTCTTTCTCGACTTGCGTCTGCCGAATATACTCATGACCTCCCGTACCTCTCAATAACCAAGAACCCTACATGTATCCCAAAGCCCGCAGCCGGTCCTCGACCATCTCTTTCTCTTCATCGGAATAGGACTCCTCTGCCTCGGCTGATGGTACGTAGCCCAACTCTTCCAGCTTTGCCATCACCCGGGCCGCGCTGGTCTCCGCAGTCTCTCGATCAGAGTAGATGGTGACTTCCGGATCAGGGGGAGCCTCATAAGGATCAGAGATACCCGTGAAATTCTTGATCTCTCCCGAGAGAGCCTTCTCGTAAAGCCCCTTGACATCGCGCTTGATGAGAACATCCAGATCGCACCGACAGTAGACCTCGACGAAATTGTCTATCCTGGCACGGATCTCGTCGCGAATAACCTGATAAGGCGAAATGGCTGCACCGATGGCAATGACGCCATTGCGACTCAGCAGGTCACAGACGAAACCGATGCGCCGGATGTTTGTGTCGCGGTCCTCTTTGCTAAAGCCCAGGCCCTTGCTGAGATTGGTACGCACGATGTCGCCGTCCAGGACCTCTACTTTCAGGCCTCGATTGCGTAACTCCTTCTCCACCAGCCGCGCCACCGTCGTCTTGCCTGCTCCTGACATACCCGTGAACCACAACGCAAATCCGACTTGGTTGCCCACATCTCCCTCACTTTCAATTGGTTTTGATTCGTTCCAGATTCTGATGATCAGGTATCACTAGCTCTCTAGCTAGAAACCACCTTCCCCTCCATGTCCAGAGGCACCTCTATACCCATCGCTGACAGCATCGTCGGCGCAACGTCCATGATGTGAAGGTCAGAGAGCTCCTCGCTCTGGCCTGCCTTCGGATCGTACATGATGAAGACCCCCTGCTTGGCATGATTGGCGTCATCGGGGCCGGTATCGTTCTCGCTGGTATAGATGGAGCCATGGCCCAGGCTACCCACTGAACGCCAGGCCAGATCGCCGAAATAGACGATCAGGTCCGGCGCGATATTGCGCACCTCATGATAGACCTCCTCAGGCTTCAGCGCAACCGTGCCGATGTTGTTCCCCTGGGGGTCAGTGATAGCGGAAAGCTTCTCTGCAAGCTCATTCCTGACTTGCTCATATTCGCTTCGGGGGATGATCCCCTGCGACTCCCGACCCTCTACGTTCAGGAACAGCCGGCCATAGTACCCTCCAGAGCCCCAGGCCCTCGTCTTCCTCCAATCTATCTCCAGCTTCTCGATGGGTATCAGGTGGCCCTTGGGAGGCTCCTCCTTCAAGACCAAATAGCCTTCCTTGATGAGCCATTCATTGAAGCAGATACCGCCCATCATCGGCTGCGCGCCGTGATCAGACACCAACAGCACAACTGTCTCGTCGTCCAGCAACTCCAGAAGGGTCCCAATCTCACCATCCAGGTACTCATAGTAGTCACGGATGGCGTTCTCGTATTTCGATCCTGGCTGGTATTTGGGATGCCTGGGATCCATGTACTTCCACATACCATGGTGGATGCGATCCGGGCCCATCTCCACGAACATGAAGAATTGCCAGGGCACCTCTTTGGCCAAATAGCGCACCACCTGGAAACGCTGCTTGGTCATGTCATAGATCTGACTCAACAAGACATCCTTGTCATCGGTGCGGAACCCTTCCACGTCCAGTATGAACTCGCCCACCAATGCCTCGATCTCCTGCTTCAGCGCATGGGGATAGGTGTACTGGCTCTTGGTGCTAGGCGTCAGGAAGCTGGTAATCACGTAGCCGTTCGTCGGCTTGGGAGGATAGGTTTGGGGTACACCAATCAGCACTACGTCCTTCCCTTCGCGGGAAGCGATGTCCCAAACAGTATCCTCGGTCACCGCCTTGGAGTTAGCTATGCGCATCCGATCGTAGGAGTAATCCGCGCGGTTACGGAAGCCATAGAAACCGAGTTGCCCCGGGTCCTTGCTCGTGACCATAGAACTCCAGGCTGGCACCGTGATAGGAGGGTTTGTACTCTCCAGTCGGCCCCACGCGCCCTTCTCCATGAGACGGCTCATGTTGGGTAGCCTGTCCCGCCACTGCTCGAATACCAAAGAAGGCTCCAGACAGTCCAGGCCAATCACCATCACTTTCCTGTTATCCACCTTGGGCTTCGCCTCAGCAGCCAGTCTCTCTTCCACTTGGCGCATCCCTTCGACCAGGATATCGCTGACTTCCGGACGGGTGAACTCCGGCGGCAACGACTCGCCCTTCAGCAGCTTCTCGCGCACCTGAGTGCCACTGAGGAAAACCCAGTTCTCCTTCCCATGGGGACAGGTCTTGGCCGTCACCACCTGCTTGCACTTGGTGCAATAGAAAGCATGCTCAAAACGGAGCGGTGTGATGGACAATTCGCCATATGCCAGATCATCAAAGATCTGTTGGGCATCGTATGTACCATAGTACTTGCCAACCCCAGCATGGTCGCGCCCGACAATGAAGTGTGTGCAGCCGTAGTTCTGCCGAGCTATAGCGTGAAAGATAGCCTCTCGAGGACCAGCGTAGCGCATTGCCGCAGGATAGACACCCAGAAGTACCCGATCGGGAGGATAGTAGTCCCGCAGCAGACTACGATAGCTTTCAATGCGCACCTCGGCAGGGATGTCATCCGCCTTCGTCGCACCCACCAGCGGGTGGAGTAGAAGTCCGTCGCACATCTCCAGAGCCGTCTTCTGAATGTACTCGTGCGCTCTATGCACGGGGTTGCGAGTCTGGAAAGCCACCACACGCCGCCATCCCCTCTGCGCGAACATGCGACGACTCTGAGCCGGATCATGGCGCAATTCAGGGAACTCAACAGTGGAAGGCCGATCCAGCAGCCAAACATCTCCACCCAGCAACACCTCTCCTTGCTCATAGAGGCGCTTCACCCCGGGATGCTTGTCTTCGGTCGTGCGATAGACCATCTCGGCTTCGCGTTCCTTGTCATAGGCATACTTCTCCTGAATGCGCATGAGGCCCATGATATGGTTCGCCCCCTCCACGAGGGCCACCTCCTGCCCCTCAGAGAGAGTAGAAGCCTTCTCTCGCGACACAGGCAGCGTGATCGGAACCGGCCAGAGGATTCCATTTGTCAGGTGCATATTCTCCACGACGCCTTCGTAGTCAGCTCGACACATGAACCCAGTCAGAGGGCTGAAAGCCCCCACGGAGATAAGCTCCAGGTCGGAAACCCCCACCGCACTCAGATAGACACGGGGCAGGTCCTTGGCTCTCTCCAGGGCCGCTTCCCTCTCCTCTCCACGCAGCACACAGTCAACCAGTTTACCACCGTGGGGCGGGATAGCGTATTTGTATTCTTCACTCATTGAGGAAACACCTCCAGGTTATTAACTGTCACGAACTTGCAGTGTCAATCACCTATCAATTATATTACACTTAGAGTCTAATGTCAAAAAGCTTTCAACGCCTTCTCCTGATGCTAACTTGTACGCTCTGCATCAACAGTGTATAATGCGACCCACAAACTCAAACAAGGAGGCTACCAAAAAATCATGGTCAAGACAGATAAGAGGACTCTCATTACAGGCCCCACATTCGAGGAGATGCTGCACCCGGAGAAAATCGACCCCGCCGTACGTGCACGCGCACTCGATATGCGGGAGAAGGACCCTCTGGACCCCATTAACCTCTACAACATCACCTGGCAAGACGAGCACGGCCAGATCTATTACGATGTCCTGCCGCCAGAGCTCACTGGAGTGGAGGCCCCTATCGTTGTGCTCTATGCCAAGGATTTCCCCACGGGAAGTCACAAGGTAGGAGCAACCTACGCGGTGCTGGTAGAGAAGGAACTCCTGGGAGAGGTAGACCCCTCCAAGCACACTCTAATCTGGCCCTCCACGGGCAACTACGGCATCGGCGGAGCGTGGGTAGGCTGCCGCATGGAGTTCGACAGCGTGGTCATCCTGCCCGAGGAAATGAGCCGCGAACGCTTCGATCTCGTCCATAGGTACGGCGCTCGCCTCTACCTCACCCCAGGATGCGAGAGCAACGTCAAGGAGATCTACGACAAGAGCAAAGAGCTCAAGGCCGAAGACCCCGAGCGAGTGCGTATCCTCAATCAGTTCGAGGTTATGGGAAACTACCGCTTTCACTACTACGTCACTGGCAACACCATCGTCGAGCTAGCCGATGTGCTACAAGCTCAGGGCATTGGCAACGGAAAGATAGCTGCCTACGTGTCAGCCATGGGCTCAGGCGGAACCATCGCCGCCGGTGACAGGCTCAAGCAAGTCTGGCCTGAGCATCGCATCATCGGACTGGAACCCACTCAATGTCCAACCCTTTTCCGAAACGGCTACGGTGGCCACGACATCCAGGGTATCGGAGACAAGCACGTTACCTGGATCCACAACGTCATGAACATGGACGCCATAATGTGCATTGATGACATCGAATCGAAGATGGGGCTCCAACTGGTCGTTGAGGAACCTGGCTGGAAGACGATGATAGAGCGCTATGGCGTCCCGGAAGAAAGCGTGCGGCGCATGGCAACGTACTTCGGCATTTCTGGAATATGCAACGTGCTGGGGGCCATCAAAACCGCCAAGTTCTATGGCTACGGCAAAGACGACGTAATCGTTACTATCTGCACAGACGCCATCGATCGCTACCACTCAGTCATGGCGGATATGACTGCAACCTATGGCCCCATGGATGAAACCGAGGCCGCCGTCCGCCTGGTCAGCATCTTCCACAAACAGAAGACCGACTGGATCAAGGAAGGCACCGTGGATAACCGCAACTGCTGGCATAACCTGAAGTACTACACTTGGGTGGAGCAGCAAGGCAAGACGGTGGAGGAGCTCGACGCCCAGAAATCCCAGGAATGGTGGGAAGCGGAGCAGGCCAAGCTGGCAGAAATCGACGCCTTGATTCGAGAGTACAGGGGTACGCCGTAAGGGGATAGCGCATACCAGACTTCGGAAGTCTTCAGCGCGACAACTGGGAGTTGATATCGCCCCCATCCTGGCCGGAGCGGGGATCGCCGGCATCGCCATCGGCCTGGGTGCTCAGGCCCTGGTCAAGGATATGCTCTCAGGTTTCTTCATCTTGCTGGAAGATCATTTCGGTGTAGGCGATTTCATCGAGGCAGCAGACGTGAGTGGCACAGTGGAGCGCATGTCTCTGCGTGCCACCTGGTTACGCGCCATCAATGGAACTTTACACGTGATTCCGAACGGAGAGATCCGCACCGTATCCAATCGCAACAGGGGCTGGGCTCGGGTAATCATCGACGTCCGCCTCCCATATGATGAGGACATTGACCGCGCCGAGGAATTGCTTGGCACGCTCACCAAGGAGATCGTCGAGGAAAAGACCTACGCCAGCATCATGCAGAACGAACCATCCGTGCTATCCGTCACGGAGCTAGCCGAATCGTGGGTAACACTCAAGATCCTGTTGATGACTTCTGCTGGCCAGCAATGGGCCATCTCCCGAGACCTGCAGAAGAGGATCGTGAAGTCCTTCAACCAAGAAGGCCTCCGCTTTGCCTATCCTCGCTCTGTCGTACACGTAGTAGAGTAGGGGCGCTGCTTGCTGCGCCCTGCTTGTTGCGCTCTGCCCCAACCTGGTAACCAAAGAAGAGCCAGGACAGTAGACAGGAAACGCAATCCTGTTACGAATCAGGCCAGGTGAACAGTGAAGGTGAACTTGGATCCCTTGCCCTCTTCGCTCTCTACCCGAATCGTCCCTCCGTTCTGTTCCACATGATCCTTCGCGATGGCAAGACCAAGACCCAAGCCTTCGTACTCGCGAGTCAGTGAGCTCCCCACCTGATAGAATCGGGTGAAAACGCTGTCAAGAGCATCCTTGGGGATGCCAATACCGGTGTCAGAGACGGACAACTCCGCCCACTCCTCACCGACCTCTCTGATACGAAGCACTGCCTTCCCAGAAGGACGATTGAATTTAATGGCGTTGCTCAGGAGGTTTGATATCACCTGACCTATCTTGTGCTGGTTGGCCAAGACCAAAACAGGTGTGTCAGGGATATCTACGTGTACCTCTATGTCTTTGGCCTCGGTCCGCGGCCGCATGGCGCGCACGCTCCCCCGTACCAGCAGGCGCAGATCGAAAGCCTGCGGCAGCGGCTCCTCCCCTCCAGTACTCAAGCTAACAACATCCAGCAGCTCCGTGATGGTAGCACTGAGCCTATCCACGTTCACCAGAGCGATCTCGAGCATCTCTCTCTGCACTGAGTTCAGGGGCCCGAAAGCCTCTGACAGTGTACGTTCGACCGCTATGCGCATGGGAGCAAGGGGCGACCTCAATTCATGGGAAACCCTGGCGATGAAGTCGTCCTTCATACTCTCCATCTCCCTCAGTGCGCTATATGCTTCGCGCAATTCCTGTGATCGCCGGATCGTATCCTCGTGAAGCCTCGCATTGTCGATAGCAGTCGAAGCCTGTGCAGAAAGCAAGGTCAAGAGGCGCTCATCGTCGGCACCGAAAGCCTGCACCACCTCGCTATCAACGCTCAACGTTCCCAGCTTCTCTCCGCCCAACATCAGGGGGGCAACCAGAATGGATTTCAAGAGCCGCGAGTGGGGAAAACGTATGAACCGGGGGTCCTGGTCTACATCAGGGATGTTCATGACCCGCTTCTCTCTGATGGCATAACCAGCAATACCCTGACCAAACTTCATCACACCCGCTGCTGGATCCATAGTCACAGCCCCCGGGCGGTAGGAGATGGCTCTGATGATCAATTCCTCGGTCTCAGCGTTCAACAAGTGGATCACACCCGCCTGGGCACCTGGGATCACCTCCACAGCAGCCCCCACGATCAAGTCGAGCAAGCTCTGCAGGTCTGTGGCGGCCATGATCCCCTGAGATACTTTCAAGAGGGCCTGGCTCTCATCGAACTGCCTCTTGATCTCGGCATACATGCGTGCATTCTGCAACGCGATGGCGGCATGTGCTGCGAAGAGTTGAAGCACGCTAACATCAGCATCGTCAAACGCTTTCTCTTCAACGTCATTTACCACATCCAGTACACCTAGAATGGTCTCGCCCCATCGAAGCGGGACGGCTGCTACGCTAGCGAACGCTTCTACCGGAAAAACGTTCGCTCTGTTGGGATACGTGCGGTAATCAGACACAAGGACAGGCTCCCCCGTAAGAACAGCACGTCCCGCCGCCCCTTCCCCGACGCGGATGATCGTCCCTGTGTAGTCTCGACTGAGCTGATGACTCACCACTACCTCCAGCTCGCCCTTCTCCGCGTGATACAGAAACAGCCCCCCTCCCTTCGCATGTAACAGATTCGTGGCCCTCTCCACAATGGCACGGAGCAGATCAGTGATGTCCAACCGACCGACAATCTCCAGCACCGTATCGTGCACGGCCGAACGATGCTCCAGTCTCCGCCTGGTCTGCGCGTAGAGCTGCGCATTCTCGATTACCATACCAACCTGATTGCCAATGGCTTGCAGATAGGCCAAATCCTCAGAATCGAGATGGAGTGACTCCTGGGCACTTAGGTTTATGGTCCCAACGATACGATCCCTTCCTACTAGAGGAATGAAGATCAGTGTTCGGAACCCGCCTTCTCGCAGCATATCGAAAGCCAGTCTCTCGTCTGAAGGCACATCCTCCGACACCTGAATCATACCGGTGCGTATAGCCAGCCCGGTCAGGCCGTCCTCCACTGACACCGGTGGCACACGGAGTGCCAGTTCGGCACACGGGCCCTGCGCTACCCGCACAGAGACAAGATTCGAGCGCTCATCCAAGAGCAGCACGGCACCAGTTTCGAGATTGGCAAGTTCCAGGGCTGCGGCGAGCGCTGCACTCAGGACTTCATCTAGATCTGCCCTCCCGACGGAAAAGGCGACCGAGCTCATCGCGCGCAATTGGGCCTCTTCCCGCTGGCAATGTTCATAGAGATGCGCAATCGTCAAGTTGGTGGAAAGCTGCATGCCCAGAGCTTCCAGCAATAGCAATTCATGCTCGCACCAGCTTCGCCTAAGCTGGCTGCCAAGAAGCAATGTGCCCGTCTGCTCCCCTTCCGTTCTCAGAGGCACGAGGACAACGGATGCGAACCCCAGGTTCTGCGGGATACTGCCAGCATCTTCAGCGTCTGCTCTCAATATCGAGGGCTGGGAGAAACTTCCCGGTCCCACAAGATCGCGAGGGTCGAGAGAGGAATAGTCTGCAGCGAGGTCAGGAGGCAAGCCATGGTGAGCGAATAGCTCGCAGCAAGCTCCTTGCTCAGCTAAGAGGTAAATCGCCCCCCCATCCGCACCCAGGGCAGAGACAATCCTGGGAAGAACGTCTGTCGCGACCTTCTCCAGTTTTGGAGGACAACCCATACCATCAGCGACAGCCCGACAAGCGTCCAGATAGCGACGGGTTCTGTCATCCTCAGTCGACCCCATCTCCCCTCCGGACTCCGCTGATAGCACAGTATTCTTTCGCAAGGTCATAGGCTCACTCCCAAGCCGTCACCCTTCGACAATCCCAGGGCAACTGTCAACCACGCCTGTCTCACCGGTCATCGTTTCCGGAGCAGACCATGGAGCGTTCCAACTGACACAAAAACCCAACACACTCCCCCAATTCGTGCCCGCTATGGTGCACTCACACCACCCAATCCACTCAAGCCATGAAAGGTGCTAGGACATCCTCCAGAGTCGGTTCCCCGACCTCCTGCAGCTCGTATCGCACACGCTGGGCGGGATGATCGATTCTCACTACCCGTCGGAGATCAATGGGCGTACCGACAATGACCATGTCGCAAGGCGTAGCATTGATCGTCTCCTCTAGCTCCGCGACCTGTTTCCTGCCATAGCCCATTGCAGGTAGCAGAGGTCCTGTTTGGGGATACTTGGCGAAGGTCTCTACGATGGAGCCAACGGCGTAAGGCCGGGGGTCGATGATCTCGGAAGCCCCGAAGCGCCTGGCGGCCACAATACCCGCCCCATAACTCATTCCCCCATGCGTGAGCGTCGGGCCGTCCTCAACCACCAGCACACGCTTGCCACTGATGGCCTTGTGATCTTCTACAAAGATAGGCGAGGCAGCTTCTATGATCGTGGCGCAAGGATTGCTTCTGATGATGTTCTCTCTTACCGTAGCTATATTCGCCAGATCAGCAGTATCAATCTTGTTAATGACGACGACATCAGCCAAACGCAAGTTGGTCTCTCCAGGATGATAGGCCACCTCGTGGCCAGCCCGATGGGGATCGGTAACCACAATGTAGAGGTCAGGCTGATAGAAGGACAGGTCGTTGTTGCCGCCATCCCAGACGACGATGTCGGCCTCCTTCTCGGCTTGCCGGAGGATGCGCTCGTAGTCCACTCCGGCGTACACCACCACGCCCCGATCGATGTGAGGTACGTACTCCTCGCGTTCCTCGATGGTACACTCGTATCTGTCCATGTCGGCGTAGGTAGCGAAGCGCTGGCAGGCACCCTTGACCAGATCGCCGTAGGGCATGGGGTGGCGCACAACCACAACTCTCTTGCCCTTGGCTCGAAGTATGTCACAGACCCGTCGAGTGGTCTGACTCTTGCCACAGCCGGTGCGCACTGCCCCCACCGAGATCACGGGAACCTCTGCCTTCAGCATTGTAGATCGTCCACCCATCAGGCGAAAGTCCGCGCCTGCCGCCAGAACCATAGACGCCTTGTGCATAACATATTCGTGCGGGACATCACTGTAGGCGAAGATCACCTGGTCGGCCTGACGATCAACGATCAAATCAACCAGTTTACTCTCCGGGTAAATGGGTATTCCCTGGGGGTACAGCTCCCCAGATAGCTCGGCGGGATACGTACGCTCGTCTATGTTGGGGATCTGAGTTGCGGTGAAGGCAACGACCTCGTAAGCTTCATTGTCACGGAAGTAGACATTGAAGTTATGAAAGTCTCGTCCTGCTGCCCCCATGATGATAACTCTGTTTCTCTTCATTGAGAACCACTATTCTCCTTTCAGATTCCGTTGTGCTGCCAGGGATCGTCTGATCCCGGCACTATTCGGTAAGATCAACGCTGGAGCCGAGGATCTGACGATTCCCTTTGAGCAGGAATTTTGCGGAGGATCTCCGCTGAGATGTACTAGCGATGAGGACCCCCGCGCCGATACAAGCCAGTCGCGTCTCCACTGGATCAGAGCGGGAGCCGACGATCAGAGGAACCCGAGTACCGAGGACGACGCCGGCCATCGCTCCGCCGGCGAAGTAGGTAATCCCCTTGGCCATGATGTTCCCCGATTCCACATCCGGGACAACCAGTACGTCAGCACGTCCCGCCACAGGCCCACTCAGTCCTCGCTGCGCAGCCACGGAGGGGGATATCGCAGAGTCGAGAGTGAGTGGCCCATCCACATATGCCCCCGCCTCCTCCCAGCGTGACTTCATAGCTACGATCTGGGCGATTTCCATGGTCACAGGCACTTCGAGTATAACAGAATCTGCTGCGGCCAAGAGTGCGACTCGCGGGGGGACCGTGCCGAGGCGTTCGGCAACCTCTATGGCACTGTAGATTATCTCGATCTTCTGCTCCAAAGTGGGGTACAACACTACCCCACCATCAGTGATGAGGAGAAGACGATCGAAGTCCGGGATCTCGAAGATGCCAACGTGAGAAATGGTACGGCCAGTACGGAGATCAGCGTTCCTGGACAGAGCCGCCTTGAGGAACTTGCTCGTTTCCATCTGTCCTTTGACGACGACCTTAGCTTCTCCCCGGGCCACCAACTCCATGGCTCGGCGCGCTGCACCCGAGTCATCGGGACTATCCACCACCGTGAAACCCGAGAGATCTAGCTGGTACTCGCTCGCGATGTCTTCAATCCGCTTGCCATTGCCCACCAGAAAGCTGCTCGTAATGATGCCCATTTCATGTGCCCGGCTGGCAGCGATGATCACCTCCGCCACATTAGCAGCAGCAACCGCAACAGGCACAGGCCCCTTCTTACTAGCTGCATCCAGCATCCCAGCGAAGTTCGTGATGAGACTCAAGGACGCCTCCTCAGAGACGATGGCTTTCCACTGTGGATTCATATGCTCTCAGGATCGACACTCTACTGTACACAGGTCTTCAGTCCATCGTCCCGATTAGCTTTTGAGGAAAGAAGAATCTCGCTCACAGCGAACGAGATTCCTTTGGCAAGCAGAAAATGATGCCTTCTTCAAGTCAACCCTGACGAGTATGAATGTCACTTCCATTTGGCTTCAGGTGTACTACATTCTCAAGAGGGCTTCCGAGCTATATCCTTCTCGGCGATTACCGTGCCCAACACCCCATTGATGAAACGCCGCGAGCTGTCGTCGCCAAACATCTTAGCCAGATCTACAGCTTCATTGATAGCTACCTTATGGGGAGTGCCCTGATCTACCAGAATCTCATAGATCGCAATGCGCAAAATGTTGCGAGCCACTGGAGCTACCTCACTCACGGGCCATTCCGGTGCTAACCGATGAATCATCTCATCCAGTCGTTCCAGATGTTCCAATACTCCAAATACCAGGGAGTGCGCAAAATCCGCATCTCGAGGGGGCAGAGGTTTCTCCTGTAAACGGCCCTGCAAGCTCACTTCCGCATCATGGCCCGCAACATCAATCTCGAAAAGCGTTTGCAACGCGACAATGCGGGCGCGCCGCCTCATCTTCACAGCATCCCCCACTCTCGCCTAACTCTCCAAATCCTCCTGCGCAACGTCTTGGATATGGACGTTCACCTCTCGAACAGGCATACCGACCATTTCCACGATCGCGCGGGTCACCTTCGCCTGGATTTCTCTGCCAAGGGCTAACATGTTGACGTCTGGGTTCACAACAACGTACAACTCCACCGCGACCGACTCATCGGAGATCTCAATTCGAACTCCCTCGGTCCCTCCCTTGCTACTCAGCAGACGGCTAACACTCGCCATCGGGCCGGTCGCCATGCAAGCCACCCCGTCTACACTAAGAGTGGTAAGTTGCGCGACAGTCCCCAGCACTCCTGGTGAAATCCTAACCGTGCCTAGCTTCTTCTCCACTGCCTACAACCTCCTGCCTGGAGCTACCCAGCGATCATATTGACACTAAGGCTATGCACAAAACCAGGCCGTGGAGGCTCGACTGTGATCCACAGCCTGGTGTAGTACCCATTGATAGCTCCCAACTGCTATTCCTTCGACTTCGCCTGAACTACTTCGATCCCCTTGTAGCTGCCACAGGCAGGGCACACATGATGGGGAAGTCGCAATGTATGACATTGCGGACAGGACACCAGATTCCTAGCTTTCAGAGCCAAATGGCTACGGCGGCGGTCTCTTCTACCCCTGAAAATTTTCCTTTTTGGTAGTGCCACTAGGGACACCCCCTTTCTACATCAAATATTGGTGAAAAGCGTTACTCTTTACAGCAATTCCTTGAGCACTGCCAAACGCGGGTCCAGAGTAACCTCAGAACAACTACATTGCCCCAGATTCAGATTCTGGCCACACAGAGAACAGAGGCCTGCACAGTCTGGTCGGCAAGACGGGCACGTTGTCTGAGCAATGACTAGATACTGGCGCACTACTTCTGATAGGTCAAGGACATGATGCTCGTCAATGACCAGCCCCGGGTCCACTTGCTCCGAAATCGGCAAGCTGGCCCCGACCCAGATGTCAACGCTCGGGACGAACTCCTCTTCAAGATCAATCTCGACGTCCAGAGGATAAGACTCGAGGCATCGAGGACAGGCCGCCTGGAGCACTGTGCTCAGCCTACCGGTCACCAGGATCTCATCTAACGTATGAGTGAAAACCACACGTCCAATCAGAGAGGACAGGATCTGCAAGTCGTCATCAATCCCACTGATGTCCTCATCCAGTTCATATCGACGACTGGCACCCGTTGTTGCCTTCAGTATCTGAGCAACGTTGAATCTCATCTCGGGTCAGGCTTTCTCACCCACCCATGCTGTACGCAACCCCCATTATAGGCGAGGGCCGTATTCGTGTCAAAAGAGCCAGGTAGTATCCCACTCTGCCAAGACCACACTCTAACCATCCCTGTCGTGGGTGCTGACCGGCCTTTTTCCCAGCTAGGGCAAAAGATGCTCACTCACTGGGCTCGATCACATCCTGCCCGCCCTGCTCAGCACCTGTCACTGCTCCTCGACTGCGCCGCCTCTCCAGAGAAGCCAGACCATTGTATACCGTATTCTGCATAGAATCGAGGTACTCCGCAAGCTCTCGCAAGACCTGGGCCGCGTAATCGTCCGCCCCAAGGATGATCTCCCTGGCCCCAAGGCGAGCCTCCTCAATCATGCGATCGGTCTGCTCCTCGGCCGCCTTCCGAATCTCGTGCTCATCAGTCAAGCGAGAAGCATCTTCACGCGCCTCCGAAAGTATCCTGGCCACTTCCTCACGCGCTTGCGAGACCTGCTTCTCCTTATCACGCAAGAGACGTTTGGCCTCCCTAATCTCTTCAGGGATCGAAACGCGCATCTGATCGATGATATTCAGCAGCATATCACCATCAGCAACGATCTTGTTAGAGAAAGGAATGTGGGAACCCTGGTTCAGCAACTCTTCCAGCCGATCCACCAAGTAGAGGATGTCGATTTTAGCTACCTCCTTCCAGCGAGCCCATAAGCGTAGGCAACGCGCCTGCACGAGCAATTCAATCACGTAGTGAGATAAGCCCTACCTCATCCCCCTTGCCTTCACCCATCTCCCCCAGCCTACTCTCCAGGGCACGCGAGACATGGGAAGGGACCATCTGTTCCACACAGCCTCCCGCCATAGCGACCTCTTTCACGATGCTGGAGCTAAGAAACGCGTATTCGAGGCTCGTCATCAAGCAGACCATGTCTATATGAGCGGCTAGCTTGCGATTGGTCAGAGCCATCTGGTATTCCAACTCGAAGTCGGATATGACCCTGAGCCCCCTCACGATGAAGCTAGCGCCAACCTTTGTGGCATAATCCACCGTGAGCCCATTATAGCTTGCTACTTCGATATTGTCCAGGCCCGCAATGGCTTCCTTGACCATAAGGACGCGTTCTTCGGTCGAAAACAACAGAGTCTTCAGCGGGCGACTGTACACGGCAATGATAAGCCGATCAACTAAAGCCGCGGCTCGGCGGGCGATATCCACATGCCCATGATGCACCGGATCGAAGGTGCCTGGGTAGATAGCTACTCTCATGGCTTGCCCCAATCCCCTAGCTAGGATCCCCCTGACCCTTCCAAAACGCTGCGACCTTCTTCGCCAGCAACCGGTGCTCAGTACGCTCAAGGTTTGGATCACGCTCGAACAACTCCAGCGCGTGCACGCGGGCATCCTCAAGGATGCGCACATCGCTCAGACGTGCCACTTTGAGACTGGGCAGCCCACTCTGGCGGGTACCAAAAAACTCCCCTGGCCCACGCATCTTCAGATCTTCTTCCGCCAGCCTGAACCCGTCCTGTATCTCTTGCATGAGCCTGAGTCGCTGCTCACCCTCAGGGGTGGGGGCATCGGCCAACAGCAAGCAATAGGCTTGATCTTCCCCTCGGCCTACCCGCCCCCTGAACTGGTGGAGCTGCGCCAGACCAAAACGATTAGCTCCCTCCACCAACATCACAGTTGCATTCTGCACGTCGATTCCCACTTCCACCACTGCCGTCGAAACCAGGATGTCATACTCACCACGGTAGAAGGCATCCATCACCGCCCGTTTCTCAGCGCTCTTCATACGTCCGTGCAGCAAACCCAGATGCAAGTTCGGGAAGACCACCTTTTGCAGACGCTGATGCTCCTCCACCGCTGCTCGAGCCTCGATCTTGTCTGATTCTTCGACCAGGGGGCAGATTATGAAAGCCTGCCTTCCGGACTCGATCTGGGAACGAACGAACTCATACGCACGCTCGCGCTCCAGTGGCGGAATCCAATGCGTCTTGACAGGCTTCCGATGGGGAGGCATCTCGTCAATCACCGTGATGTCCAGATCCCCATAGAGAGTGAGCGAAAGCGTACGAGGAATTGGAGTCGCACTCATGACCAACACATGAGCCGCATGAATGCCATCTTCCTTGCCTCGCAGGGCGGCTCGCTGAAGAACTCCAAACCGATGCTGCTCGTCTATGATAGCCAATCCGAGGTCCTTGAACGTCACACTCCCCTGTATCAACGCATGTGTGCCCACAGCGATGTCCACATCACCCTCGGCCAAAGCGCTGTGTATGCACTCCTTCTCCCCAGGCGTAACACTGCCGGTCAACAACTCGATGCGAATGCGCGACAGATCAACGCCAAGATCGGGGGCCGAGTGTTTCATCACCGTCTTCAAAATCGAAGTGAAATTCTTGTAGTGCTGCTCGGCCAGGATCTCTGTCGGAGCCATAATAGCTGCCTGCAACCCATTGGTGATGGTTGTCAAGATGGCCGCGAGAGCCACTACCGTCTTCCCTGAACCCACATCACCCTGGAGCAGTCGGCTCATGGGACGCGAACTGTTCAGATCGCCATGGATCTCGCGGATGGCGCGCATCTGGGCATTAGTAAGCTCGAAGGGCAGTGCATCAAAAAGACGTTGCAGCAAAACCTCGTCTGTGCTCAGGGCATGGCCTTTCTGGGACTGCCAGTCTTGCCTCTGGCGTAACACCCCAAGCTGTATCAGGAAGAACTCCTCGAAACACAAACGACGGCGAGCCTTCTCCAGCAATTCGTGATTGTCGGGAAAGTGAATCTGACTCAGAGCAGTGGGCAAATTGAGAAGGTTGGCTCTCTGCCTGAGACTGGCAGGAAACGGATCAACGACTCGGGGAACCCAGTATTCCAGAGTAGCCTTGATAAGTTTTCTCAGCCAGCGAGCCCCAACTCCATCGGTGAGCGGATACACCGGAACGATACGGCCTGTGTGTATCATTTCTTTGTCTAACGGCTCCCACACGGGGGACTCCAAGACCAGCCGTCCCAGGTATTCTCCCACCTTCCCGCTGAGCACGATCTCTCGCCCCGGGCGCAGACGTTTGGCAAGATATGGTTGATTGAACCACGTAGCCTGTAACACCCCTGTGCTATCGCCAATGATGGAAGTAGTGACCACGATGCCAGATCGAGCAATACGACTCCGTGTCTCTTCCACTCGTCCTAGAACGGTTACTTCCTCACCATACATCAAATTACTGATGGTCTTGAGAGCACTGAAATCATCGTACTGCCTGGGGAACAGGTAGAGTAGATCATCGACCGTCGTCACACCCAGCCGCTGCAGCCTCTTAGCATAGCCAATACTGACGCCACGAAGAGAAGTGACCGGCGAATCGAGCGACTGATCGGGCTGCGAAGGTGGACGCCTTGCCGGCTTCTCGACCTTCTTTCCCACTCTCTTCGGGGAAGCACTGGCCGAATGCTTCGTCTCCATCTCGGAGATGGCCGCCAGCACCTCGTTGATATTCCTCACCCTTGCAGAGATACCCTGAGCCCCATAGTCCTTCAACTTCTCTTTGATCATCTCGATCAAGCGAAACTCATCCGGTTGAGAGGATTCTTCAGTAGCATCCTGCTCCCAAAACGCCAGAAACCGGTCCAGGCCACCCATGACAGCCCGATTGACGCACCCCTGCTCTCGTTCTAGAGTGATTATCTTCCGTAGCTTCTGAAATGCCAACGACATAGGTGACATTGACCCCGTAGTTCTACGCGCCCTCGTAAACAACAACGCCCACGCTGTCAGGCCCCAGATGGGTAGCCAATGCGGGGCCGAATGTCCTGAGGTCAATCTCCTTTTCCGGAAAGATCTCATTGAGACGCATCAGTAACTCCTGAGACTCTGGAGTAGCCCTGCCCTGCACAACGGTTATACTCTCGATGCGGGGAAACTCCACCACGAACTCCAGTAGACGATCGATGGCCCTGCCTCGGCTTCTGGCTTTACTCAGAGGCATGATCTCTCCGTCTTCCAGCACAAGGACCGGCCGGGTGCTCAACAACCCTCCAACCAGGGCGCGTGCTTTGCCGATGCGTCCGCCACGTCTCAGGTACTCCAGTGTGTTGACGAAAAGCACGAGATAGATCTTAGGGATCAACCCTCGAACATATCGCACTATCTCATCAAGCCCATCCCCAGCAGCCGCTTTTCTGGCAGCTTCCACTACCAAGAGACCCAATCCCCAGGAAGCCTGCAGAGAATCGATGGTAACGACACGGGTTGTCCCCAGGAAATGCTCAGCCGCCTGATCAGCCATTTCCAGAGTGCGGCTCAGTTTGGAAGAGATATGGATGGAAACAATACCGTTAGTCTCTCGACTCAGACGGTCGTATTGCTGTCGGAACTCGTCCTTCGTAGGGGGAGAAGTCGTGGGATTGATAGGTCCCTTGGACAGCCGTCGGTAGAACTCGGCGCTATCAATCTCCACCCCATCTCGGAATGTCTCGCTCCCGATATGAACGTACATAGGTATGACTGTGATTCCCAGTTCATCAACCAAAGTTTTGGGAATTTCAGCAGTGCTATCAGTCACGATACGTACCCGGCGCATAGTCTTAGCCTCCAACTTACTCCACGGAGATAATGTAGTGATAGTGAGGCTGGCCCCCATCCAATATTTCGAGCTCGTGATCGGGATACATACTCTGAACCCTCTCCGCGAGAGCCTGCCCATCTGAAGGACTCACGTCCGTACCATGATAGAGAGTGATGATCTCGTATTCATCAAGACCCAGGTGCTGCAAACTGCCATCCACGACCTCATCCAGGCTCTTTCCCGAGACCACTAGCGTCCCGTTAAGTAGCCCCATGAACTCCCCTTCAGCTACTTCCAGCCCATCCATCGTTGCGTCGCGGACAGCAGTGGTGATCTCGATGGTCTGCACCTCGGCGGCAGCACGGGTCATGAGGACGGCGTTTGCGTCCAGACCAACCTGGTAATTGAAAGCCAAGAGAGCACTTATTCCCTGAGGTATAGTCTTCGTAGGCACAACGACCACATTCCTGGCTGATAGTTTCCGCGCCTGCTGGGCCGCCATGATGATATTCGAATTATTGGGAAGAAGGATCACGTCATGCACCGGAAGAGCATCCACGGCACGCATGAGGTCCTGAGTACTCGGATTCATTGTCTGACCACCAGCCACAGTGACCCCCACTCCAAGACTTTCGAACACGCCTTGGAATCCATCTCCCGATACCACGGCTACAATGGCGATTCCACTCGCTATGCTCTGGGGAGAATCAGCAACGATGGCTCTCGCGGAAGCGAATTCCTCGACCTGCGCTTGGAGGTTCTCAACCGTGATGTCACTAAGAGTCCCAACACGAGCCCCATACTCAATCGCCGCCCCAGGCTTATCGGTATGCACGTGCACCTTGACGTTCCTACTGTCCCCCACGACCAAGACTGAATCACCCATGGAGGCAATAGTCTTTCTAATCTCAAGCACGTCCAGATTCTCGCCCCTAACGACAAACATGGCCTCGAAGCCGTATTCCTCTCCCGCCATTGCCTGGACAAACGCGCCGCCCACCTCTACAACGCCCGCTGCTAGAGTCTCGCCCTTCAAACCACGCAGAGCGCCTTCCAGTATGGTCAGAAGCCCCTGACCACCAGCATCCACCACGCCTGCATCGGCTAGAACGGACAACAGCATGGGAGTATGAGCCACGGACTCCCTTGCCTGGCAGACGGTCGTTTCCAGAACGCGAATGATACCTTTCTCTTCAGAAGCGGCCGCAGAGGCCGCCTCGGCGGATTCTCGAGCAACAGTCAGGATTGTACCCTCCACCGGTTTGATAACACCCTTATAAGCAGTGGCGGAGCCTTCCTGCAGGGCTGCTGCTAGCTCCAGCGCCGTAAAGTTCTCCTTTTCTCCCAACACCTTAGCCATACCTCTGAACACCTGGGAGAGTATGACGCCGGAGTTCCCCCTGGCACCCATCAGCGACCCATGGGCCAGCGCCTTCGATAGGGTTCCCACCGATGGCTTGTCCGTCGTGGACATCTCTCGCAGGGCAGCCTGCATGGTAAGATGCATGTTTATGCCGGTATCGCCATCAGGAACTGGATAGACATTCAGCGAGTTTATATGTTCCACATGCTGTTCCAACCATACAGCACCCGCCTCCATCATCCGGCGGAAGCACTCACCATCGCAAAGAAGTAGCAGGTCCGGGTGCTCCGAATGTTGATCGTTTTCCACATCACAGTCTGTCTGAATTTTCTCTTCCCTGGCCAAAGGGGAAATCCCTCCAGTCTAATGCACTCACGATGAGTCAAAGAACTCTCTTATTCGTGGTTACTCACTCGCAAACCCTGTACGTGTACGTTGACTTCGCTTACGGGCATGCCCAACGTCTTCTCAACGTTGAATTTGACCGTCGATATGATGTTATGCGAGACCTCCGAAATACGGACGCCGTATTCCATGACAATGTATAGATCAATCACAACACGCTGATCTGCAATTCTCGCCTCCACTCCCCGATGGTAGCTTCCCCTTTGTAGAAGTTCGGCCAGGCCATCGCGTAACACATTGGCAGCCATACCTACCACGCCGTAACACTGAAGCACGGCATCGCTGGCAACACTGGCGATGGCCACCGGATGGACATCTATGGTTCCAAGTCTCGTGTCTTCCACCATCAATTCACCTCAGCGTGAGACAAAATCAACTGCCAGACTTTGGGAGTCGCGTTCCTGCACACTCCAAGCCCAAGTTTGCACGTGGGGCCCTCTTGTGGTATTATTACCGCGTCATAGTAAATAGATCTTTCACGCGGCAGAGTATCTGCCGCTCGACACCGTATAGGAGGTACAGTAGCATGTCTGGAAAATGTGACATCTGTGGCAAGGGCCGTCAGTTCGGACATAACGTCAGCCATTCCAAGCAACGCACCAAACGTAGCTGGAAACCGAATCTTCAGAACGCAACAGTTCAGGACGGTGATGAAGTTCGTCGCCTCCGCGTTTGCACACGGTGCTTGCGAACCCTGCAAAAGCACGAGTAGCTACCATTTGAGCTGTCGCATCTCGTCCAGCCGATGCACTTCCCAGGCCAGTCTCCAACCAGGGGACTGGCTTCATCCTTTTCCGAACCCGCAGCCTATTGCCAATACCGCGGATCCTGTGCAACTCTTCTAGCCAAGACCGCTCGTACACTCACGCAGACTCCGAATAGCCGCCTCGACACCCTCTTCGTGACCGAATACGGCGTGGCCCACAACCAGGACGTTGGCCCCCGCTGTTACGACCTCCGGAGCAGTCTCAGTATTGATCCCCCCATCCACCTCCAGCATACACGCTGGCTGGAGCTCAGTTATCATCTGCCTGACTAGCTCTATCTTGCCTAGCATGCTGGCGATGAACTCCTGCCCCCCAAAGCCTGGGTTCACTGTCATTACCAGCACCAGATCCAGATAGCTCAGGATCTCCCTAAGCAGGTCGGCCGGAGTTGCCGGATTGAGCGCGACACCAGCCATCACACCGAGACTACTGATGTACTGTATGGTACGATGCAGATGCGTGCAAGTCTCCCAGTGGACGCAAAGACCACTAGCCCCCGCCTGGGCAAAAGCCTCCAGGTAGCGATCGGGCTCTTCGATCATCAAATGCACAAAGATGGGTAGATCAGTAACCCCTCGCACGGCATTGACCACCAGTGGCCCAACAGTTATGTTAGGTACAAAATGGCCATCCATCACATCAATGTGAATGAAATCCGCCCCTGCCTTCTCGGCTTCTTGCACCTGCTCCCCGAGGCGAGCAAAATCTGCGGATAGTATGGATGGTGCAATGCATATCCGACGAGTCATAGTGCCCCCTGGATCGCCCAGCTCACCACAGTTTCACTTCAAGCCCACACTACTGCCCGTAATGATACACTGTATCCTAAGAAAAAGCAAGCATGGTGTCAAACAGGTTCGGCCTCGTCCACACCACAACTTGGCTCTAATTCCAAGAACAGGATCGGCCCGCCAACTCTCATCAACACACAATCCACCGCACCCGAGGAACAGGAGCAACGCCCCAGATCTCTTTTCCTTTCCTCATCGCACTTTCCCCAGAATTGGCAACACACACCGGAACCAGATCGCCCACAGACTTGACTCAACCAACATCTGCACTATACTCTACAGAGAGGATTGGAGTTGAACCCATCGAGCACTACCACTCCACTTCCAATATGACAGTAACCTACCTCCACACCCCAACCGCTCACTGCACATTGCAGATGCGTGCACCTAGTGCGTATAAGATGCTAAGGGAGTACACACATACTCATGCTGCCAACGGCCTATCCCTACAATCGTGACATCATCCTTGCTGCCTGGCACGAGTTTACCAGTCAGGGCACCTGTGATCTTGGCATTCTCGATCCAACCGTGGCGCGTTCGTGGCAACGTTGTCAACAGGCAGGGCTGGATCCGCATGCTTCCATGGCCACCTTGCCACGTCAGGATCCCGAAGCGCTTGAACGGCGGTTACATGCCCACTTTGACCTCATCGCTATCGCCCGCCCGTTCATGGAGGACATCTACCAATTCGTAGGAGAGCATGGTATCGTAATCTATCTTACCGACCGAGATCTCTGCATCCTGGATTCAGTAGGCGATCAGTCACTGCAGAAATCGTTGCATACTAGAGGCTTCGTGTCCAGATCGCACCTATCTGAAGATCTCATCGGCACCAACGCCGCAGCCCTGGCCCCAAGTGAGGGATTTCCCATTCAGGTGGTAGGACCTGAGCACTACTGCTCCACTCTTCACACCCTCAGCGACACCGCGGCTCCTATCCATACTCCGACAGGGGAAATGCTTGGCGTACTGAGCCTCGTCACCTTGGAGAGTGACAGCCATCCCCATACCTTGGGTATCGTCATGGCTGCGACCAAGGCAATCGAGAACCAGTTGCGCACGGACCTGAGTCTCGCCGAGGCACATCAACACCTGGCAGAACTAAACATCTCCTTGCAGGCCATGAGCAAAGGTATAGTGTTCCTCAATCCCGAAGGTTGGATCACTCATATCAATGACCATGCTGGTGAAATCCTCGGTATATCCTCCCACAAGGCCATGGGACGCAGTTTACACTCTCTTGTTACACTCCCCAACGCAGTGGAAACAGCCATGGTAGAGCGGGTGTCGATGCCAGAGAAGGAAGTCGTCTTCCGAGCGATGGATGAGCCCCATCCCTGCATGGCAAGCGTTGACGTACTGTGGCAAGGCTCAAACCTGTGCGGGTTTGTCCTCACCTTGGAACATACGGCACAGGTACGCCAGTTGGTACATCGCATGGTGGGTGCACGGGCCCACTTCACCTTCGACGACATCCTGGGACAGGCTTCAGAGATGAGGCGGGTATTGAACTACGCCCGCCTCACGGCCCAGGGCGATTCCAATGTGTTGCTTTTGGGCGAGAGTGGTACTGGCAAGGAGATGTTTGCCCAGGCCATTCACAACGAAGGTCGGCGGGCCAACGGCCCCTTCATCGAGATTGACTGCGCGGCCATCCCCCGCGAGCTGATGGCCGGCGAGCTATTGGGTTACGAGAGGGCATTCGCCACAGCCGAAGAGGATGGTCGTCCAGGCAAGTTTGAACTGGCCGATGGAGGCACCATCTTTCTCGATAACGTGGACGGAATGGCCCTGGACATGCAGGCTAGCCTGCTACGGATGATCTATACCAAGGAAGCCATCCGCCTGGGCGGCACCCGGATCATTTCCCTCGATGTGCGTATCATTGCCGCTTCTAGCAATGTAGATTTGGCCGATGAAGTGCGGCGGGGTAACTTTCGTGATGACCTTTACCACCGTTTGTACGCTCTGACTCTCACTATTCCCCCGCTGCGAGAGCGAGGAAAAGACATTCTTCTGTTGATCGCTCACCTGACTCAGGAATTCGCCCACCGTCTGGGCAAGACTGTTACTGTTTCGCTTGAGGCTTTAGCTGCGCTGCAATCGTATAGTTGGCCCGGGAACATCCGTGAGCTGGAAAACGTGCTGGAACGAGCCATGCACACGGTGGAGGACGGCGAGTTGACTGTGAAACACCTACCCCGTGAGCTGCGTATGGCTACCATCGGCGACACGGATGTCGCTGTGACTACCCTTCAAGAGGCCGAGCGCCAGGCGATCATCCGCGCAGGGCGGGTCTTTCGGGGCAATACCATCAAAATGGCTGCCTCTCTGGGCATCAGTCGTACCACCCTATGGCGCAGGATTAAGGCTTTCAACCTATCCATAGAATCTTTCAAGGGAAAGCATTAGCTGCTCGCTGATTACCCGATCGCGTTCTGTATCATAACAATCAGCCAAAAAGGAGTGTTCTGAGAAAAAACGCCATTGAGATTCCAAGTGTTTCAATATGCAACACTTCGAGGAAAACCATTGACACCACCGCCTTCTGAGGTATAATAGAGGTGTGACATGCATAAGGAAGTTGCCTGCCATGTGATTAGGGTATCCCAAGGGGGGGGAGCGTGCTCAAGTCATCCGGGCCAGTAGAGGCTACTCGTGGGTTTGGCACTTGGGAATTGGCCAGCGTGCACTTGGGTGTTGGTGCTGTGTGACGAGACAAGGAGGCATCTATCCGAGCAAAGCTCGGATAGATGCCTCCTTTCTTGTTGAACAGTGGAGCGAGTGAGGAAGCGGTGGACCCTCGGACGCGTTCTCTTTCGATGAGGGCCACGCCAAAGATGGGAAAGGGGGTGATTCTACAGACAATGGAGTCGGCGTTCTCAGTACCATCCGTCTTGACAGAACAGCGTATAATACGAAAAGGAGAGAAGCACAATGAAGAAGAACGGTCTGAAGGGCGAGTTCATTGGTGAGGTGTTCGGGACATTCATCTTGATTCTCCTCGGTGATGGTGTTGTCGCCAACGTCGGGCTGGCCCCGCGCCTGGCGGCACCGGCCTACAACTGGAACACGATTGTCTTTGGGTGGTGCTTCGCGGTCGTCGTGGCCGTGTATGTCACTGCTGGCGTCTCCGGCGCGCACATCAACCCAGCCGTCACGTTGGCTATGGCGGTGAAGCGCGGGTTCTCCTGGTCCAAGGTCGTCCCCTACTGGATCGCACAGATGCTTGGTGCCTTCCTTGGAGCGCTCGGCGTGTACCTGACGCACATGGATGGCCTGGTGGCATCGGGCATGCCCAATGTCTGGTGCACCGGCCCTGGCGCCATCTTCTCGACAACCTTCTGGGGAGGCGCAGGGGGATCGCCCTTGGGAAGCTACTCGCTGGCCACGGCGTTTGTCACAGAGGTCTTCGGCACGGCCGTGCTCCTGTGGGGCATCCTGGCTGCCTTTGACGCGAAGAACACTGCCATCGGGGCAAATCTTGGCCCGTTACTGGTGGGATTCGTCGTTCTGGCGGTGGGCCTTTCCCTGGGTGGCCCCAGTGGCTACGCCATCAACCCCGCCCGTGACCTTGGCCCGCGCATCTTCGGGGCACTCGTTGGCACCACCGGTCTCTTCGACGGTCTCTACTGGCTGCTGCCACCCGTCATCGGGGCACTCATCGGTGGCGTTCTGGGCGTTTTCACCTATGATTGGTTCGTTACCCCCAACCTGCCTGAGTAGTCCTAGGCAGCCGATCTGTGCTATGCTGAACGTGGTGTAGCTCGACTACAAGTAGACAGGAGGGAAGCAAGCAGGGAACGATCCTCTTCTTCCCTCCTGAGCAGCAACACGGATAACTAGAAAGGAGAGAGAGAGAGCATGAAGAAACTCATCAACAAAGCAGAGGATGTAGTGAAAGAGGAATTGGAGGGTGTCGCCCTGGCCCATGCAGACCTGGTCAAGGTGCACTTTGATCCTGATTTCGTTTACCGCGTCGATGCCCCTGTAAAGGGCAAAGTGGCTGTCATCTCCGGCGGCGGCAGTGGCCACGAGCCGATGCACGGCGGCTTTGTGGGCATGGGCATGCTGGATGCAGCCTGTCCCGGTCAGGTATTCACATCACCGACCCCGGACCAGATGCTCGAAGCCACCAAGATGGTGGACGGTGGCGCAGGCGTGCTCCACATCGTCAAGAACTACAGCGGCGACATCATGAACTTCGAGATGGCGGCCGACATGGCTAGTGACGAGGGGATTAAGGTGGAAGCCGTCATCATCGACGACGACGTTGCCGTGAAGGACTCCCTGTACACACAGGGGCGTCGCGGTGTAGGAACTACCGTGCTGGCCGAGAAGATCTGTGGCGCTGCGGCGGAGAAGGGACTCGATCTCAAGAAAGTGGCCAATCTGTGTCGCAAGGTGAACGGCTGGGGTCGCACCATGGGGATGGCCCTCACGTCCTGCATTGTGCCAATGGCAGGCAAGCCCACCTTCGATTTGGCCGATGATGAGATGGAAATCGGGATCGGTATCCACGGTGAGCCTGGCCGTAAACGGATGAAAGTCAAGACGGCTGACGAGGTCACTGAGATGCTGGCCGAGGCGATCATATCCGATCTGCCCTACAAGGCCGGCGACAAGGTCCTGGCCTTCGTGAACGGCATGGGCGGCACACCCCCCATCGAGTTGTACATCATCTACCGAAAACTCGAGCAAATCTGCGACGCGAAGGGTATCAAGATCGTGCGCAATCTCATCGGCCCTTACATCACCTCCCTGGAGATGCAGGGATGCTCCATCACTCTGTTGAAGATGGACGATGAACTGCTCGAACTGTGGGACGCCCCGGTTAATACCCCTGGTCTGCGCTGGGGTGTGTAGGTCACTGACCATCGGCCTGGGATGAAATCGCCTAATCGATCAGTCTTCCTGACCATCCCGAAGTCTGTCGATGACGCTCGTGGATGGTCGGGAAGGGGAAGTGTGTCCCTTGCTTCGGCAAGCAAGAGAGTACTTCTATGGCGACCAGTCGAAGAGCTCACAAAGGAGACATTCTGTATGCCCATCGTAACCACCGACGTCTTGGAATACCTGCATAGGATGGCAGATGTGCTCCGCGAGAACAAGGAGTACCTCACTGAACTGGACTCGGCTATCGGTGACGCTGATCACGGTATCAACATGGACCGAGGATTCCAGGCGATCCTCAAGAAGTTGCCCGGCTTAGCGGATAAGGACGTGGGCACCATCCTCAAGACGGCAGGCATGACTATGGTTTCCACTGTCGGCGGAGCCGCAGGGCCACTCTACGGCACGGCTTTAATGCAGGCCGGCATGGCCGTGGCTGGAAAGCACGAGCTTCAGGCCAATGACCTATCAGCCGCCTTGGAGGCAGCCCTCAAGGGTGTGATGATGCGGGGCAAGTCCAAGCCCGGCGAGAAGACCATGATCGACGCGATCACTCCGGCGGTGGTTGCCATGCAGAAGGCATTGGATAATGGAGCTGGACTGCAAGGCGCGCTGGAACAGGCTGCCGCAGCCGCTGAGCAGGGCATGAAGGATACCATTCCCATGTTGGCGCTAAAAGGCCGAGCCAGCTACCTGGGCGAACGCAGCATCGGCCACCAGGATCCCGGTGCGACTTCGTCGTACCTACTTATCCGCACCATGGCCGAGATGGTTCGAGAGAGTGAGTAAGTGTGTGTGTGTGTGTGTGTGTGTGTGTGTGTTGTGTGAAGTGCACTATTCCGCAAGAGGAGCTTAGTGCTCCA
>JAKLPW010000252.1 GCA_022013675.1 Anaerolineae bacterium
ACGGCCAGTATCTCCTGCATGTACCGCACGTACTGGCGGCGCCCAGAATCATACTCCTTGGTCAGATGTACGACCAATCCCAGGCCTGACCCGATAATCGGACGCAGCTCCTCAACGGAAGTGTTTCTACTAGCCAGACCCTCCAGACGTGCCAGGGCCATCCGTGCGCTCTGTGAGTGAGTGGTTGTGTGACTGACGATTCCCAGGTTAAGGGCTAAGATGTATTGCATGGCCTCACCGGAAACCACCTCGCCAATCATCAAGACATCCGGGCGCATGCGGAGGATACAGGTATTGATAGCATCGCTCATCTCGGTCGTTTCTTCTTCCACAACCAGATGATGGTGATGCGCCACCTGGGGCTGGAGCTCATGGAAGGTCTCCACCACGGAGACCTGTGCATAGGGCGGCAAGTGGCGGGAGAATGCGTTAAGCCAGGTCGTTTTTCCAGACCCCGGACGCCCGGAGAAAACCACGCTAACCCTCATTGAGGCCCCCACTTCTGCCAGGAAGTCGACAGTCTCCTCGTCCGCACTGCCCCGCTGCACCAGATCACTCAGGCTCATCTTCTTGCGCGAGAAGCGGCGGATGTTGATTGCTGTTCCCTCGCGGCTGAGAGGTGGAATGGTAGCCGCGAAACGAGACCCGTCCGGAAGGCCAACCTTGATCTTGGGTTCCGCCGCGCCCAGGCCCTTTCCTTCCATATCCGCGACGCGACGGGCGAGTCTGTAGAAGTAATCATCGGATGACAGGTAGCCCTCATCCTGAATCTGGCCGTCCCTCTCAGTCATCACGAAGCCATTGCGAACGATAATCTCCTCAATGTTGTCTATCGCAAGGAAGGGCTGCAAGACTCCTAGGCCAACTATGCGATTGGCGACCTCTCGAGCTGCATCCTGGCGATCCTTCTCATCTAACTGGATACGAAGCTCCTGAAATGCTCGCAGTATCCAAGCGATAAAAGCCAGGTACTCATTTTCCTGGTAGCCCCGCCATCTGGGAACGGAAATCTCTCTATCAACCAGAAAATCTTGCACCCTGGAAGTCAGTTCATTGTAGTCGTAGAGCAATTCTGCCCCCTCTCCGAGAATCTCTTGCTTAAAACTCGAGAATGTGTGATCCCCTGGGTGTCAATGCTCATCTCCGAGACTCCCCGTAGCTGCTGAAACATAGCTGTCGGAACCAGCCTCTTCCAACTTGCGCTCTTGCTCTTATGCCAGACTAACAACCAAATAGTCAATCATCTGGGATCCAGGTCTACGGACCCCTGAAGTGGTCAGGGACGTTATCCAAGAACCCCGTTTCCGGCAGGAACTCCGGCCCTCCAACTGCTGTGGTAGTATCTACCATCCACCAGACCATATCGATGACAGAAAGCCCGGGTTCTGCATAGAGGAATGTCAAGTAGGGTCCGGGATCGAATTCCCCCCCAGCCTGCATCTCATAAGATTCAGAGCCAGTTCCCTCGACGACATCCGTCACGTCCAGTATCCAGTTGCCGGTCGTCGCAAAGTAAGCTCGGACGCGGATGGCGGTCTGGGGCACATCGCTCCAGGAGATCACGGCATAAACCACGCCAGTGTTCTCAGGATAGTCCGTCTGAGGAGCTCCGTCTTCCTCAGCACTCATATGGAGGCGAAAACGCCCGGGATCCACGACTGAGACTTCCGTAGGAGTAGGCGCTTCTGACGGAACCGCGATCGCATCCAATGTAGGCGTAGGAGTCGGCGGGGGAGATGCTGGCGGCATCCGAGTGGGAGGGGCAACGGGTGTTCTCTGGCTAGATGAGGCGCTCCCACCTGCCGTCAAGGGAGACATGACTACCCAGGGAGCATAGCCTTTGGCTCCCAGCCAATAGACAATGCTATCTACGGTGCTCAGATCCGCCGCCAGGGTGAGGATATTGGCCGGAACAGTCCGCTTAATCTGAGCTCCTGTTGCTAGTAACCCTCCCCTTTCTTCCTTCTCCTCGGCCTGAGGTGTGGGGGGCAGCACCTCCTCCCCACTCGCAGAATGGACGTCCACGACCCACACATTGGTAGCCACGAGGAGCGTATCCGCCCGTTGCTGGCCGGACTCGGGCAGGTAGCCATAGATATCAAGGCGCACTCCCGGCCTTACCTTGCCGCCCATGATCTTGTCAGTTGGAACGTAAATGCTGATGATGCCTGACTCTGGCTCACCTGGTCGGAACTCCCTGTCCCCGATCGGAAGGATGTCCTGATATGCGATCAAATCATCTGGCAAGATGAGACGCGTTGTGACCAGAGCCCGGCTGTCAATCAGATCAAGGAATTCATCCCATTTGTACAGTTCCGTGGCCGCAGCCACAGTCCTCGTCATAGGCTTGAAAGCCGAAATGTCATTGACAAGAGAGTAGGTATCCAACCCTTCTCTAGCCGCAACTACTCGAACCTCCACTACTGGCGTCTCCCTGGGCGTTGGTTGGAAGAAATACAAATAGACCACCAGTATGAAGAGCAACCCGGCAATGATCAGCAGAACCTTCTGTCTCGTTTTCATTTCCTATCAATCATCCTTTCCGGTACGGCCTGACCGTCGCCACGGCCATTTGAACTTGCCAGCGCGTTTCTCGAATTCCTGCCACGCAGGGCCGTATATGTGAGCGAGTATCTGCCTGCCCAACTTGCCTTCAAACCGATCCACCTGATCCAGACGAGCGAGGTCCAATGCTCTTTCCATACCCGCCAGTGCAAGATTGTCCGTGATGCTGTCCATCATATTTAGGACAACACCCGCCTCGGATCCCAACTCTTCTTTCAGCTTGCGAGCGTTCACGATTGCGTCTAGCCGAGGCGTGCCCACCACAAACCAGCGATCCACATCCTCCTTAACGGCAGCGATCAGCCCGTGGGGCCAGTAGCTATCCACGATTGTGAGTACGTGGTTGGCCATCTGGCGCTTGAGGTAGTTGCGAATCAGATCAATGGAGAGAAGCTTGCAGTTGTCGTAATCCATTGGGATGAGCGTGACACCATTGAATCGTATGGGGTCCACGTCCGTCTTTGTGGCCATATCGTAGAGATGAGGCATTTCCAGACCCAGGATCGAGGCAAGGGCCGAGTCACCGTAGGTGAATTCGATCAACATTACGGGTAGGCTGGCCTGGCGATGCTTGTCAGTCTGACGGGCAAAATGGAGGGCCGTGTCCAGGGCAAGGGTCGTCTTCCCGGTGCCGCCGGAGTAACTGACGAAGCCGACGGTATACTTCTCTGGCAAACGAGTCATGCTGCCCGGACGGATCTCGGCCTCTCGAATGCACTTGCCTGGATCGAGGAGGAACTCCTCGCTGCTGTAAGTTCGGACATTTGATTCTGCCAGCAGTTCCCGAATCATTCGCACGTCGTAGGGATGCTCCACCAGGTCTTCGTAGTCTATGATGATAAGCTGACAGGACGGAATAGCGCTATAGATCTGGCCAGTGAATAGCGCTTCCTCATACTCCACGTCCTCAATTCGCTGCAGGGCCTCAAAGACCTCCAACGCTCTCGCAGCCACCAGAACTTTCATCTCTCTCGTTCCCCTTCATGAGAATTACGCATTACCACGTTACATATTAGAAATGATACCACAAAACATGGATAATCACAAGGTACAGTGCCATTTGGGAGTGAACACTCGCTCAACACACTAACCCTCAGTAATAATAGCACTTCAGAGCTTATCTTGCATGATATTGCTCTGTCCGCAGCATGACTTCTTTATGACAAGAATATGACAGAGTTTCTGTTGTCAAATGCTACGCAGAATGGTATAATATGAGCATGGCACGAGACAAAACCGGCGTCCATTGTCTGAACGATCATAAACGAAGGAAAGAAGATCGCGATGCCCAACGACAGGAGACTTTCACCGGATAAAAGATTCTCTACGCGGGATAGTCAAGGCACCGGATTGAGTCGGCTGAGCACAGCTATCCTACCCGAGCGTTACCATGCTAGATACCGTGAGGCTCTCGCCGAGGAAGTAAATCAACTTCCGCTGCTAGGGAAATCCCGACCGATCAAGTTGGATGAGTTTTTCATTCCTCCCCACATCGTGGACCCTGGAAAGTCAGAATACACAGAGACGAGTACCGAAACGATCGGGATTTGGGATGCTCTCTTTCGCTCTCCGCGGATCATTCTCGTAGGGAAAGTCGGCACAGGAAAAAGCACCCTGCTTCGCTATCTCGCTCTTCGCTTTGCCCGGGGGGAAATGCCAGCGGGATACGTGCGGAGAATGACTTTCGCTCACCATGCTACCCCCGTTGACAAGCTATTACCCGTCTACATCCCACTCCAGGAGTTCGGGGCCGGCAGCGGAGATCTGCTGGACTACGCTTCAGGCAGTTTCGCACACTATGGGTTTCCCAATGCGAAGAACTTCCTCCTGCGTAAACTGCGAGAAAGCCAGTGCCTGCTTCTGATAGATGGTCTCGATGAAACCGAAGACCAGCGGGTAGCAGAGGGGGTTTCCAGATTCGTCACGGGGTTCCCGCGCAACCAAGTTATCGTGGCCATGAGACACATCCCAGAAGGCTGCCATCTTCCAGACTTCACGGTACTGGAGCTGATAGGTTTCAACGAGAAAGAGAGAGAATCCTTTGCTCAAAAAGCAATAGGAGCTCGTTCCTCGACGTTTGTAACCCTGATCCAGGCCCTGGAACGCAATGAGGGGCTAAGACGACTGGGGTCCGCCCCTCTGCTTCTCTCATCGATGATCCTTCGCGGAACCCAGGGACCATCTCCACTCCATCTCGGGCCTTTGTACGAAGCCTGTTTGCAAACCCTCCTGGTTACGTGGCCAGAAACACGCCATCTTTCGACCTCTGCCTCCCTGGACCCCGCCTTACAGGAGGTAATCGTCGAGGAGCTAGCTTCACTGCTCCATCGTCGACAATGGGACTCGTTACCCCGGGACGAGATGCTCGCCGCTCTGCAAGAAGCGACACTCGCAGTGGAAGCTCCTGCGATCTCTCCTGAAGATCTGCTGAACTCACTGGTGACCCAGAGCGGTATCCTGCGCCGCAAACCTGACGGCAGTTACAGCTTCATGGACTGCGCCCTCCAGAAGTATCTCACCGCGCGCAAAGCGACACGGGAGGGCAAGGTCAACGAATTGGCCACGAGGGCAAGCGATCCATGGTGGCAGGATGTAATCATTCTGGCCGCGGGCCTATCGCGGGACGCCAGTGAGATCATCCACCTGATACAGCAACGCATGACTGACACGACGGAGGCTCTGTTTCTCAACGGCCAGTGCCTACCCGACGCACCGGATACCGGCGAGACGGTGCGCGACAAAATCATCAGTGGTCTATTCCAGATATTCGAACGAGAGGAACCTGATAACTGGGCACGGGCGGCAATGGTACTGGCCGGCATTCATGGGCAAAGGATGCGGGATTTCTTGACCGGCGTTCTTCAAGCTAGGGTTCCCTCTCTGCGCAGACAGGGAGCCCTGGCTCTAGGCCGCCTAGGGGAAGAATGGACCGTTGGGCCACTGGTAGCAGCATTGGTTGATGATGACCCGCAAGTACGCTCGCAAATCTCTTGGGCTCTCGGACGCACCCGGGACAAGCGCGTGGTCTCGTCCCTGATCTCAGCATTGCGAGACCCAAATCGGGGGGTGGCAGAGGAAGCAGCACGGTCCCTCACCCTTCTGGGGCAGGAGAGTATTCGTCCATTGATCATAGCTCTGGAAGATGAGCGACAGCAGGTACACGAACTAGCCTCCAGCGCCTTGGCAGGTATCGGCAAGGAAGCTGTAGAGCCAGTTATTAAAGCGTTGACCGACGATGAGCAGAAACTCCGCGTTCGAGAAGGTGCAGCAGATGCTTTGGGCCAACTAGGCGACGCGGGGACGATACCAACCCTCATCAGAGTGCTATCCGAGTCCCGAGAGGATTTGCGGGAAGCCGTGGTCAGAGCGTTAGGCAAGATGGGGACTCCTGCCATAGAGCTCCTGATCGCGGACTTACCTCACCATGACGTGGGTACTGCCATGGCGCTGGCGGATGCTCTCAGTCGTATTGGGCAGGCGGCCATTGCTCCCCTCATTGACGCCCTCGATGGTGAAGGCCCAGAGGTTCGTAGCGCGGCTATCAAAGCACTGCAATGCATCGGCGCACCCGCTGTACCAGCCTTGACGGAGGCTCTTTCCGACAAGCGTTGGCATGTGCGTCGCCGTGCCGCTCAGATCCTTCCCACCATCGGTGATGACTTGGTCGTCATGCCTCTCGTGGCTGCCCTGGAAGATGAGGACAAGGGTGTACGTGCAAAAGCCGCTCGTGCTTTGGCAGAGATGGGAGATGGGCGTGCCGTAGGACCTCTGATCAGAGCCCTGCGCACGGACTCCGACGAATCCGTTCGCAGGGAGAGCGCCAAAGCTCTCGGTTATTTGGGGGATTCGCGGGCTATTGAACCACTTATCGAGGCGCTGGAGGACGTACGGTTCAGACGCGCCGCCGAAACTGCACTGACGAATCTGGGAGAAATCGCCGTCGTGCCGCTGGTTTCCTTCCTACACACCGCTGATCCAGGAGAGGCTCGGGACGCAGCGGGCACAGTTCTCAGCGGCCTCGGCGAGAGGGGAAGGGCAGAGGAACCAACCCTGATAGGACTAGCTAAATGCTATCAGGTTCTACTGAGCCGAACTTTCAGCGTAGAAGAGATCGTGGATTTGACGGCCCAGATGCACTGGTGGGAATGGGGAGATGAGATTCATCGCTCCTTCAAGGCCGCCGAGGCCTTTCTAGCTTGCCACTCACTGGAAGGTGTAGTTGCCAGCGGCAACAACACTGAATGGATTCGCCACTCGGAAGATTGGTTGCGCCCTGCCATCCGTAGCATTCTCTGGAGATTGGGGGACGTCATTGAGAGCATCAGAGTCTATCACGCCGATCCAAGCAGAGAAGGTCAGCGAAATGCGCTTCTGAGTGCCATAGACAAGCTGGACGAAATACAGAAAACTACGGAGCAACGCCTACTACCTTTCGAGTCATCCATATTTGGAGACGTAGTAGGCCACTGGCGCACGCTGGTAGGCGAAGCCACCAAGAAGATGCGCGGTCGCGCCGAACTCGAAATGGAGTTCCTAACCGACAGGCTCGCTCTGCGCGACAGGCAAAGTGCAGCGATGCTCGTTTTCCGACTGACCAACGTGGGAGATAGCTCTGCTCGCAACTTACGAGTTACCTTGAAGCCCACTCGAGAAGGAGGATTCGAAGTCCTTGGCGAGGAAACCCGCTCGCTCGACCCATTGGGTAGTGGGATGCAGCGAGAGATCGAGTTCCCCATTCGTCCCCACGGAGCAAGGGCCATCACCTTCTCCTTCGAAGCTCAATATGACGATGATGAACGGGAGAACTACTCCCGCCCGTTCAGCGGCCGGGTCTCCTTCTATGAGATAGAGGCCGCTTATCGTCCCATCATCATCAGCCCCTATGTGGCTGGGAAACCCGTCAAGACCAAGGATATGTTCTTCGGTCGCCACGAGGTCTTCGAATGGGTACGGAGCAATATCAGTGGGCAGCATAGCGAGAACGTGCTGGTGCTATACGGCGAGCGGCGTATGGGCAAAACCTCCATACTGTACCAGTTGCGCAACACGCCCCCCACACCTCGCCACATCTGCGTTCTTTTCAGCATGGAGTTAGCCGCCTACGTCAAATCAGTGGCGGATCTGCTGTACGAGATAGCATTGGAAATCAGCGATGCTCTTGAAGGCCAAGGGTATAGACTTCCCGAACCAAAGCTCAGCGATTATCTCTCCTCCCCACAGAGACAATTCCGTGCATTCATCAAAAAACTGGAACACTTATTGGGAGATAGAAGCATTATCTTGATGGTGGACGAATTTGGGATCCTGATTGACAAAGTGCAGAAAGGTGTACTCGGGAACGACGTTTTCAGCTTCCTGCGGGGAATTATCCAAGAAACCGACAAACTAGCCTTCCTTTTCACGGGGGCTATCGAACTGCGGCGGATGCAGAAGGATTATGGTTCCATTCTGTTCAATCTCGCAAAGGTGCGCAAGATCAGCTATCTGGAACCGGCTGAGGCTGAACGCTTGATTACCGTACCGGCCAAGGGCCTGGTGGATTATCATCCCCTGGTCGTAGACAAGATTCTGCGAGTCACCGCCTGCCACCCCTACTTCATCCAATACATCTGTGACTCCCTGGTACGCCTGGCGCAACGCGAAAAGAAGAACCACCTGGACTTGGTGGATGTCAATCTGGTACTTATGGAGACCGTGAGAGACACCACCGGTAACATCGAGAACTCGCTGTATGCCAATCTGTCGGAACCAGAGAAAAGGGCGCTTTCTGCGCTGGCCGACGTTACGGACGATATCCGCTTCTTCGTTCCATTGGATAGCATCCACGACGTTCTGGAGCGCAAACGCCTGGCGATGCCTCGGCGCGAACTGATGCAAGCACTGGAGCACCTCAAGGAGCGTGACCTGATTCAGGAACGTCGGCTCGGTCAGCAGCTCCAGTACTCCTTCAAGATGGGAATCGTGCGAATGTGGCTGAAACAAGCAGAAACGCTATTGCGGATAAGTGAGGAGCTTGCAAGATGACCGCTTTGAACCCTATCACAGTTAATCCCTATCGATATGGACACCCAATCAGAGAGCCCGAATGGTTCTTTGGCCGCGAGGAACAGCTACAAACCATTCTGGATCGATTGTCCAAGCATGAGTCCACGTCCCTGATTGGGGAGCGACGCAGCGGGAAGACGTCTCTCCTTTATCAACTGCTGGACCGGGATGTGCGCCAGAAGTACCGCCCAGAAGCGGGCCGGGTAGTTGTCGCGTACGTCACCCCTGAGCTGATGGCTCAGGATCCCCAAGGCTTCTTCTACGAGGTGCTCCGTTCTCTGTATGAGCAAGGTCTCACTAGCACTCCGCCGACGAAAGAAAACGCTACCGGTCTCCAAATGCGAGATTGCGTGACCCAGTTATCACCTCGCAAGCTTGTCATTCTCTTGGACGAATTCGACGCCATGGTCAAATTGGGATCCTTCCCCAGCGATTTCTTTGGCTCCCTGCGCGGCCTTGCTCAGAGATACGACGTAAGCTACGTTACTGCTACCCGAGAGAATCTGTTTCAGTGCTGCCCGGCAGAGGTGCTAGCTTCACCCTTCCCGAACATATTCACGCCAGTCTCCCTTGGGTCATTCGAGCAGGGAGAGTTCGATTACTTCATCTCAGAGACAGGCCACCGCTCTGGCATCTCCCTGGAGAAATACAAAGAGAGTATCCTCGCTCTTGCAGGACGTTATCCTTTCTTCGTGCAAATGGTTTGCAGCCGATGCTTCGGATTTGAGTCCAGGAAGGACGGAGTGGCTGTTGCGCCTCATCAAAGGATACAGACACTCTTCGAGGATGATGCCAGGCCACATATGAAAGTGATCTGGAAGCGCTACCTCTCGGAAGAAGAGCGTCAGACCATACTCGCCTTGTCCCGTGGTCTCTCCAGCAATGAGGTCGTGGCACACAACCTGACTCTCAAGGGATATATCATTGATGGTCGTATCTTCTCATCCCTACTGGAGAAGATAGCTCGGGAGCAAAGTGCCGACGCGATAGCAGGCGTTTCCGCAATTCCATCGCCACAAGTGCTGAGAGAACAGGGTATCTGGGTAGATCAAGACTCGGGAGATGTGTGGGTAGCGGGGAAACGCATCGAGCCACTGACAAGGCTGGAGTACGACCTGCTGAGTCTCTTATATGAGAACAGAGGCAAAATCTGTGATAAATACCGAATCGTCGAGGAGGTATGGTCGGACCGGTACATCGACATCGTTGGAGACTCTCGCATTGCAAAGCTGGTTGATCGGCTGCGTGAGAAGGTTGAA
>JAKLPW010000253.1 GCA_022013675.1 Anaerolineae bacterium
ACTCGTCCGTCCTGACGCAAGTCGACGAGGAGGAAGTTACCCGCAAGGCAACTAAACACATGCATGCCATTGCCAGGCGAGCTGGAATCTGAGGCCTTTGTTGTTTGCCCATTGACAAGACTTCAACAACCGAGTCATATAGGAGTCAGTATTGGACATCTCCGCTCCAACCAAATTCCAGAAGCTGAGAAACTACTTGTCGCAACTGCTGGTTGCATTGCTGTTGGCTGTCGCTATCGGGAGCCTGGTAACCCTGTGGGTTGGAGAGAATCCCCTCCAGGTCTACCTCATCCTCTTCCAAGAGGCATTCCTCAAGCCCAGGGGCCTCATGATCACGATTCAGCGAGCTACCCCTCTGATCTTGACCTCGGCGGCAGCTACTATGGCTTTCCGGGCCGGCGCGATCAACATGGGGATGGCTGGTCAATTCATGGTCGGTGGGGCTTTCGCAGCCATGGCTGGGTATGCCTTTCCGTCCCTACCTAAGCTACTCCACGTTCCCTTGGCCCTGCTTCTGTCCGCGGCGGGAGGTGCAGCGGCGGCCTTCGTACCCGCTATCTTCAAGCGGATGTCAGGCATAAGCGAGGTGATCACCGGCATGATAGCAAACTTGCTCATGCCACATCTTCTTAGTGCGGTGATCAATAGCAGCAGTATCTTACGGACGGCCCGGTTCGGGGCAGCCGGGGGCATTCAGGATTCCGCTCGACTTACGCAGTTTGTGGAGATGACTCAAGGTGGGCTTGGGGCGGGAACGAAGGCCAACACGGGCATTCTCATTGCCATCGGTGTGGTATTGGCTTTGGCTTGGTGGATAAAGCGCTCAACGCTGGGCTTTGAAGTCCGCATGACGAAAAACAACTACACCTTCGCGGAGTTCACGGGCATCAACGCCAGTAGAGGGTTCTTCCTCGGCATGATGCTCAGCGGGGCCATTGCCGCGCTGGCGGGAGCCGTTGAAGTGCTAGGCGTATGGCGCAGCTACCGACTGGGAACACTCGTCGTTGGGTGGAAAGGCCTGGTGATTTCGCTGATCGGAGCACAAACCTTTGTTGGGTCAATGATTGCAGCTCTGTTTACCGGCGCAATGGAGTCGGGCACCATGAACGTCTCCTGGGCGACGTCCATCCCGCGACCGCTTATCGACATCCTGGTTGAGCTCATCATCATCTTCGCAGCAGTGCCAAGCATGCGCATGTTCTTCAGCGGAGATGATGATGAACATCTAGGAGGGCGATTTATTAGCTAGCGCTGACAGAACCGACATCTTAAGTCTGGAGGCGCTCTGCAGAGACGGTGGCCAGATAGGGACCCTATCGGCTGCGTGTAACAGCTAGTGGGCCGTCCGAGATGTCCTATACAGAGCCAAGATGTTCTCCGTCGGAATGTCGTTCTGAAGGTAATGAGCCGCCGACAGGACATAGCCACCGCCCCGTCCAAGCACCTCGATCCGGTCGCGAACCTCCCGGTACACCTCTTCGGGAGTTCCATGGGGCATAGTGTGCTGTATATCTACCCCGCCGTGGAAGGATATCTGATCCCCAAACTCATCCTTGAGGCGTTGCATATCCATGCCACGAGCTCGCGGCTGCAGCGACTGGAGCACGTCAATGCCCAGATCGTCGATCAGGGACCGGACAAGAGGGTAGACCGCTCCACAAGAGTGATACATGATCTTCACATCATAGTGGTGGATTGCGGCGTTGAGACGCTGGTGGCGGGGCCGCAGGTACTCGCGCCATAGGGCGGGAGATATGATCAGCCCGAGCTGATGGGCTATGTCGTCCCAGGTGTACACCATATCAACGCGACAGCAGATGCATCGAGCAAGCGTGTCACATTCTCAATATAGAGATCAGTCATGTGATCCATGATGGCACAAGGCACCTCTGGGTTCTGGACCAGATCCATGAGAAAGCGCTCCAGGCCCATCAATCCCCAGGAACGCTCGAAGATACCTCCCAGATCGTAGCACACGAAGTACCCACCCTCCGCATCAAACTCGTCCAATTGGGACTTCACGCTATCCATGTCCCAGTTCTCTGTAAGCGGCCACTCCCATTCGTGTATATCAGAAGCGGTACGAGCTTCTGCCAAAGGATACCCGGCGTATTCTGCGTACGCTCCAAAGCCGTGTCTCTGGTCTTTGCGCCATGAGCCGTACGGACCTACGGTGATCCCTCCCGGTAGGCTCTGCTGGGGGCCTACATAGTTCGGTACCACCCACCGGATATCGATATATAGACGTTGCAGCACCTCAGCTCGCGACACTCCACCGAAGTACGTCTGCAGCCGCTGCCAGACCTCGGGCACGGCCCAGAGGTCAGCCGGTACACGGTCCGGTTCGCGATGAGACAGGGCCTCCAGCACTCGTTCCCGAGGTGACATCTGTCCAGGACCCACGTCGGGCCAGTTCTCAGGTGAAGCAAAGGCGTTCTTGTTACCCACTAGATTCTCCCCCTCAGTCCCTGTATGGTCGTCGCAGAGAAGCACTCACGCTCCCACTAACGAGCTCCCCTTCACTGACACCACACGCGTCCGCATGTTCAGACGAGAAGAGACAGGCTCTGGAAACTACACCATTATAGCACGGAACTTGATGGTCGAAAAGTCTCTGGATGCATGATTCGGGATTGAGTTGACCAGAGGACAGTAGGGTTGTACAATTTCCATAGGAAATGCTCACTAGGAGAAAAAGGAGGAACGAGATGGCAACGATCGAAGGCAAGGCCAAAGAGCTCTTGGATAAGGCCGAAGTGGTGGTCATCGGCACCTGCAGTGGAGACGGCATCCATCTGGTCGCGACCTGGGGGGACTTTGTGAGAACCATTGGCATACAGGATGGCAATAAGATCGTCATACCCGCGGGAGGATACCGACAGACGGAACAGAACCTCAAGGGCAACAACAAAGTGGAAGTGCTTGTCGGTTCGAAACAGGTCGAAGGAACCCAAGGCATGGGAACTGGCTGCAGGCTCTCTGGCACGGGCGAGGTGCAAACCTCAGGAGAACTGTACGACCTGACCAAGTCGGAGTTTCCGTGGGCGCGGGGCGCATTTGTGATTCACGTTGATGAGATCGAGTACATGCTCTGAGAGAGCACATATAGTACAGCGCAATCCACCAGTGTACAAAGGCAAAAGGCAGCTTTCGACCGCTGATGATTGATAGATGGACGGCTAGGTCGAAAGCGCGCTATCGAAAATACAGGAGGTTTGTACCTTTGGCTGACCATCAGTTTGACCCATGGACGCATGTTCGAACAGTACACGGCTTGCCCGCTGACGAGGTGATTTCCACATTGCAAAAAGAGATCCGTCGTGGCAATGAAGAGAATGCGGCACTGATCGCTTATGAGATGATTCACACCAGTCCCGAACTCGAAAGGTACTTGTGGGACCGGCTGTCGGTCATCTCCGTCGAAGACATTGGATTCGGTGACGTGCAGGCGCCGATCTTGATCCGCAGCCTGGAGCAACTATCGCAGCGCTTCGGGCGGCAGCAAGGAGATCGTTATCTCTTTGCCATCCATGCAGTACGCTATCTTGCAACCCGGCAAAAGGATCGCAGCACTGATGAAATGTACAACTGGATGATACAAGCGATTGAGAAGGATGGACTACGTCCAGAGATCCCGGAGTACGCGCTTGACATGCACACAGCCCGCGGCGCTGCTCTCGGGCGCGGTAAACTCCACTTCCTGGAAGTGGGAGCCCGTATCAAACCAGAGCTACCTGACCGCGAAAAGAAGTACTACGAGCGCCTTAAAGAAATCTGGGAAGACTGAGTCTCCGCTAACTTGGTCTTTATAGCCGGTCATTCTGAGCACGCCCTGAGCAACACCGAAGGGAAGCGAAGCTGAAGGGAAGAATATCGTTCTAGGCAAGCAATCACTTCTCTATGCAAACGGTGAGATTCTTCGCCTCCGCTGCGCTCCGGCTCAGAATGACAAGCTCACCATGGCGAAGTACTGGGACGAGAGTGTCAGTTCGCCCCAGAGTAAGAGCCACGCAG
>JAKLPW010000254.1 GCA_022013675.1 Anaerolineae bacterium
CCCTTCGCCAGTAGATCCAGTATCTCACCAACTTTGGTGATACCCTGCCGCTTGAGGCAGTTGTATGCCCTCACAGTTAGATCAAGATCGTCAATCAGGGTCTCATAGATCTGGCTAGAGATGGCCTCATGATCTTCCTTTTCCTCCTCAGCGACTTCCTCAACGAGCGTCAACTCTGTCACTGGCGACAGATGCCCTACCAGGATCTCAGCAGCACTACTCAACGCCTCTGCCGGGTGAATGGTGCCATCCGTCCAAATATCAATCACCAGACGATCATAATCCGCTACCTGGCCCACCCGAGTACGCTCTACAGTGGTTTTCACTTTGGTGATCGGGCTAAAAACAGCATCCACAGGGATCTGTCCAATCGGCAGGTCCTCGCGCTCTTCCGAAGGCGAATACCCACGACCCCTCTCCGCCACTAACTCTATCTCCAATTCAGTGTCAGTCGAATCCATAGTCAGCAGAGGTAACTCTGGGTTGACGATTTCCACATCACTAGGGCACTCGATGTCTCCGGCGAGGATATCCGCTTTGCCTCTGGCGTTCAATCTCAGTTGGACCTCGTCATCCACATGGCAACGCAGCCTGATCTGTTTTACATTGAGTATGAGCTCTATCATGTCCTGCTTAGCTCCCGGGACATCAACGAACTCATGGTGTACTCCAATGACCCGCAACGATGTAATCGCCCCACCTGGGATGGACGAGAGTAAAACCCGACGCAGAGCATTCCCAATGGTTACCCCATAGCCGCTCTCCAACGGAACAATCACAAAGCGCCCATAGTTTCTCGCCATCGCTTCGCATTCAATCTTGGGTAAGACTAGATCCTTCAACGAGAAACCCTCCTCATTCGCCCAAGCCTACTACGTTACAGTCTCTACCAAACGTACGGGCTTCCGAACTCCGCAAAGATCGCGACACCGGCTCCCTTTGACCATCGCCAACCAAAGTTTCGGCTGACCACTCCGTGAGAACGCCAGGACGCTATCGAGAATAGTACCCTACAATCAATCGTTCATCTACCACTACATCTATCTGCTCACGCAATGGCAGCCTATCAACCGCCGCAGACAGATCCGGAGCATTCAGAGTTATCCACTCAGGGACACTCTTGTGTTCCAGATTCGCTGCCATCTCCTTGAAATACGTCAGATTCCGGCTGCGCTCACGCACAGAGAGCACATCACCGGGCTTGACCAAAGTTGACGAAGCCTTGGCCCGACTACCATTCAAATCAATGTGCCCATGCCCCACCAATTGACGAGCCTGGGCTCGCGAATCAGCAAATCCCATGCGATACACCACGTTATCGAGACGACTCTCCAGTATGCACAGGAGATTGGCTCCCGTCAGACCCTGCCTTCGTTCTGCCTCACGGAAATATCGCCGGAACTGGCGCTCCAATACACCATATATACGTCTAGTCTTCTGCTTCTCTCTGAGCTGTACCCCATAATCAGATACCCGATGAGCACGTCGGCGCCCTCGCGATTGCCCACTAGCACCAGGTGGCCTAGGCTTTCGCTCCATGGCACACTTCTTCGACATGCAGCGCTCTCCCTTTAGGAAGAGTTTCTCTCCTTCTCGACGACACAACTTACAAACAGGTCCCGTATACCTCGCCAACTTGCTCTAACCTCCCAATCAGAATCAGAGCTCCCGTAACCACCCCAACAACACCAGTGGCTACCGCCCGATAGCTCCTAAACCCGACGTTTCTTTGGTGGACGACAACCGTTATGCGGCACAGGGGTCACATCGGTGATAGACAATACTTGCAATCCAGCAGCTTGCAAGGAGCGTATTGCTGCCTCGCGCCCCGGCCCTGGACCCTTCACAAAAAGATCGGCCTCTCTCATCCCCATGTCCACAGCTCGCTTACCAGTCTCCTGAGCAGCAAGCTGCGCCGCGTACGGAGTGCTCTTACGAGAACCCTTGAACCCGGCAGTTCCCGAGCTACCCCATGTCAAGACATTCCCCTGCCGATCGGTGACAGTTATGATTGTGTTATTGAATGTAGACTGCACATAGATTCGCCCTCGAGGTACTATCCTGCGTTCTCGTCGGCTTGTACTTTTTCCTGCACGCTTCTTCTGCGCCATTCTCCCTCCAGCAACTACTGGTCACCAACAATGGATCGCAATCGATATTAGAAAGCTACTTCTTCGTAGTCGAACGACGACGGCCGGCAACTGTCCTACGCGCCCCACGCTTCGTCCGCGCGTTAGTCTTCGTTCTTTGGCCTCGGACTGGAAGACCACGACGATGCCGAATACCTCGGTAGCAACCTATCTCCGTCAATCGCTTGATGTTCATTGCAACTTCGCGCCGCAGATCGCCTTCAACCTTGCACTCCCGGTCAATGACCTCGCGCAGGCGAGTGATCTCGCTCTCCGTTAGATCCCGGACTCTGGTATCGTAACTAATCCCACTCTGCGTAAGAACCTTCTTACTCGTTGTCCGGCCGATACCATAGATATACATTAGCCCGATCTCGATCCGCTTGTTTGGGGGGAGATCAACTCCCGCGATTCTGGGCATTCCTTACCTCCACTAAAAGATAACCGTCGAACCTATCCCTGACGCTGTTTGTGTCGAGGATTCTCGCAGATCACCCGCACCACTCCACGACGCCTGACAATTTTGCACTTGTCGCAACGCTTCTTTACAGAAGGCTTCACCTTCATCTCCCACCTCCAGCACATTTCTGTCCAGGCTCGCCTGATCCTGCCCCGCGAGCAGCTCACACCTTGGTTAGTATCTCTGCCTGACCATCGGTTACGGCAATCGTGTTCTCAAAGTGAGCAGAAAGACTCCCGTCTGCTGTCACCACCGTCCAATCATCTTCTAGCACTGCTGTGGCCCATCCACCAATGTTCACCATCGGCTCCAGAGCCATGGTCATTCCGGGCTTCAGTCGCTCCCTGCGGCCCGGCTCGCCAAAATTGGGAATCTGAGGGTCCTCGTGCATCTTCCGGCCGATTCCATGACCCACGTACTCCCTAACTACGGAATACCCTCGGGATTCGGCGTAGTTCTGGATAGAATGAGAGATATCACCCACACGGTGACCGGCAGTCGCCTGAGCAGTAGCCGCATCCAGAGCCTCTCGCGTTACTTCAACCAGTCTTCTTGCCTCGTCCCCGATCGAGCCAACTCCAACCGTACGAGCTGCGTCTCCATGGTATCCCTGGTAGATAACTCCCACATCGAAACTGACGATGTCCCCATCCTTCAGATGCCGGGGTCCTGGGATTCCGTGCACGATCTCCTCATTCACCGAGATACAGACCGAAGCTGGATAACCTCGATACCCCAGAAACGAGGGGATCGCCTTGAATTTCTTAGTAATGATCTCGTGTCCGATGTCGTTCAGGTCCTCTGTTACGACCCCGGGAATGGCCCTCTGCGCTAGCTCTTGCAACACTATAGCCACGATTCGCCCTGCTTCGCGCATGCGTGCCAGCTCTTGTTTTGATTTGACAACTATCATCTCTCTCTGTTTCTTCTGTCAAGCTCACAAACTGGCAGACCTAGACCGTCTGACCTTTCTCTCGCGACTGGCGCACCGCTTCAATAGCAGCTCGCAGATCTTGCTGTACAACCTCGATGGTCTGCTCCCCATCAATCTCCGCCAAGAGACTCCTGTTTCGATAGTACGCGATCAAAGGCGAAGTCTGTTCAAAGTAAACTTCAATGCGGTGCTTCTGTGTCTCAGGAGTATCGTCAGGACGCTGGTATATTTCCCCACCACACTCATCGCAGATGCCGCCGCGCTGAGGAGGCTTGAACACCCCGTGATACGCCGCTTCGCACTCCCGGCACGTCCATCTTCCGGCCAAGCGTTCTAGTAGAGTCTCATCTCTTACCCTGATGTAGGGCACTAGATTAATGGCCCTGCCCCTCTCCGCCAACATTTCGTCTAGAGCTTCTGCCTGCCTAATGGTGCGAGGGAATCCATCCAGCAGCACACCGTTCCCACAATCCCGCCTGGAGAGGCGTTCCGCAACCATGGCAATGGTAACCGCGTCTGGCACCAGCTCACCCGTATCAGTGTACTGCTTGGCCTGCAGCCCCAGTGCCGTCTCATTCCTGAGATTCTCCCGAAAAGGATCCCCACTAGCAACATGCGGAATTCTAAGCCACTCTGCCAACAACTGGGCTTGTGTCCCTTTCCCAGCCCCTGGTGGACCCAGCATGACGACATTCAATCCTTGGCTCTTCCTCACTTCTTCAGGAACCCTTCGTAGTGCCGCATGCGAAGCTGGGCCTCCAACTGCTTCATGGTATCCAACACCACTCCCACCACGATCAACAACCCCGTGCTGTTGATCAACATGGTACCCGTTTCAGAAACCAGACGCATCAAGAAAGGCAGTATGGCCACTATGCCAAGGAAAAGAGCTCCCACTAAGGTAATACGCCGGAGCACTCCATTGAGATAGTCCGAAGTCGGCTTGCCCGGTCGGTATCCTACAATGGCACCGCCCTGTTTCCGCAGGTTACCCGCCAGGTCCTGCTGTGCAAAGATAACGTCAGTGTAGAAATAAGTGAATCCAACGACCATCAAGAAATACATCACCCAGTAAAATATCCCGTTAGAGTCGAAGACCCTCACGATTATGTTTGCAATATTGGCTATCCATTGAGTCTCCGCGTAAACGAAGTAACTGGCCACCATGCCTGGAAATAACAGTATCGACACCGCGAAGATCAGGGGAATCATTCCGGCCGAGTTCACAGGCAAAGGAATTTCAACCCGCTGGCCACCGTACATCTTCGTACCTCGCACGCGCTTTGCATACTGAACCGGGATTCATCGTTGCCCTTCCTGCACAAAGACAATACCGACAACAGTGACGATGGTGATAGCTCCAAAGAGTAGCAGGCTCCATGGGTTGCTCACCCACAATGATGCGATGTTCTGCGGCATCTGCGCCACGATCCCACCAAAGATTAGGATCGAGAGCCCATTCCCTATGCCCTGCTCATCAATCAACTCTCCCAACCAAACAGCAAACAGAGTTCCCGCCGTCAAAGTCAAGATAACCGACAGGGTGGATAACCATGTGCCCGAGCTAAATCCCCAGTTTGCTATCACAGGCACCCCACCAGCGGCAGGGCGCGCCAACAAAGAAGCCTGTGCGTAACCCTGAAGCGCAGCCAGTGGAACAGTCACCAAGCGGGTATACAGGGCCATTTTTTGTCGTCCCGCTTCACCTTCCTGAGCCAGTTCCTCAAGCTGGGGAATGATGGGCGTCAGGAGCTGCACGATGATCTGCGCCGTGATGTAGGGATACACCCCCATGGCAACGATAGAGAACGTCATCATAGCGCCACCGGAGAACATGTTCAATAGGCCCAGAAGTTGATTCGCTTCAAAAACGCGCTTCAACCCCTCAGGATCCACACCCGGCAGAGGAATATGGGCTGCCAAGCGGAATATGACCAGCACTCCCAAAGTGAAGAGTATTCGGTTTCGTAGATCGCGCAACTTAAAAGCATTGATCACTGCTTGAAGCATTCAGTCCTCCATACTACGCCCACTCATCCCCCGTACTCAGGACGCATCGCCTCAATCTTACTCGACCTCCACCACCGAACCGCCCACAGCCTCAATCTTCTCCCGCGCACTGGCTGAGAACTTATGAGCTTCAACCGTCAGAGCATGGCTCAATTCTCCTTGGCCTAGGATCTTCACTCGCTCGCGGGATGACTTGATCACCCCCGCCCCGACCAACGCTTCCAGATCCACCGTCGACCCCTGCGGGAATCCGTTCAACCGCTCTACGTTCACCACCTTATACTCAATACGATTGATGTTGGTGAAGCCTTTCCTGTATGGCAGACGTCGAACCAGGGGAAGCTGTCCACCCTCAAAATAGGGGGCCTTAGTCCCACCACTGCGAGATCCCTGTCCCTTCGTACCACGTCCCGCCGACTTGTCACCTCTGCCAATACGTTTTCGCCGCCGCCGGGAACCTTCGTCAGGACGCAATTCATGCAGCTTCATCTTTCCCTACCTCTTCCACCTCAACAAGATGGCTTATCTTGTCTAGCATCCCCCGGATTGTCGGACTATCATCGTGCTCCAATACATCCCCGAGTCGCCGCAGTCCCAACGCCCGCACCGTTCCCTTCTGGCGCTGAGAGTAGCCAATAACGCTCTTCACATACGTGATTCTGACTCGCTTATTGCTCATTCACAGCCCCCCATGGAGGACTCAATTCCTCGACGGTCTTCCCTCGGCGAAGTGCCTCTTCCTCAATGTCCTTCATCTCTATCAGGCCCTTGAGAGTGGCTTTGACAACATTCAAAACATTGGGACTGCCGAGAGACTTGCTCAAGATATCCTGAATGCCAGCGGCCTCTACCACCGCACGCACACCACCTCCAGCAATAACACCAGTGCCCGGAGACGCCGGCTTCAGAAGCACCTGAGCTGCCCTGAACTTGGCCACCACCGGATGAGGAATCGTCCCTCCCACCACGGAGACGTGCACCATGGACTTCTTGGCTTTTTCCATTCCCTTGCGGATAGCCTCCGGCACCTCGCGCGCTTTTCCCACGCCAATGCCCACACTACCACGGTGATCACCCACTACCACAAGGGCCCGGAATCCAAAATGCCGTCCGCCCTTCACTACCTTCGATACCCGCGTGATGTGAACTACCCGCTCATCGAGTTCCTCGATAGCTCTCTCTCTAGAGATCAGTCTGTCTTCCTGGCCTCTCCTGATCATCAATCCTCCCTGCTAAAAGTCCAATCCACCTTCTCGAGCGCCATCGGCCAGAGCCTTCACGCGACCATGATACTGATACCCACCAGAATCGAACACCACTTTCTTGATGCCCTTCTCCAAAGCCCGCTGAGCCAGAGCCTTACCGACCAGATCTGCCTGCTCGCTCCTTTTCAGACCCTTGACCTCATCTCTCAATTCGTGATCAATGCTCGAGGCAGCCACCAAAGTACATCCAGCCACATCATCAATCACCTGGGCATAAATATGATATATACTTCGAAACACGTTCAACCGGGGGCGTTCCGACGTGCCGCTCACTCGTCTGCGTACACGCCTGTGCCGTCGCTGACGTGCTTTTCCCCTCTCCCGACGATCACCCATCCTAACCCCCTATCCTACCGGCCTTGCCAGCTTTTCGCCTAATCTTTTCATCCTCGTAAGCAATCCCCTTGCCCTTGTAAGGCTCCGGCTTTCGCACTTTGCGAATCCTGGCTGCGATCTCTCCTACGAGCGCCTTGTCAATACCCTCAACGACAATACTCCGGTAACCCTTCTCAACTAGCAGAGTTACCTCAGGGGGAGCCACGATTCTAACAGGATGAGAATAGCCTACTTGCAGGATAATGACATTATCGCTCTGTTGCTCAGCTCTGTACCCCATGCCACTGATAACCAGTCGCTTCCTGAAACCCTCGGTTACCCCCTGTACCATATTGGCCAGCAAAGCGCGCGTCAGGCCATGCAGCGACCGATGAATGCGGCCATCGCTAGGGCGGCTAACAACGATATTGCTGTCCTCCAACGCGATCATCATGTCCCGGTGAAACTCACTCACCAATTCCCCACGGGGACCCTTCACTGTTACCAGCTTTCCATCTATGTCTACCTTGACCCCCGCTGGCACGGGGATAGGCAATCGACCTATCCGAGACACAGCCAACACCTCCCACCACAGGCTGGCCACAATCCCAGCCTGACTACCAGATGTAACACAACACTTCGCCGCCCACTCTTAGCTTGCGCGCCTTGCGATCGGTCATGACGCCTAGTGGCGTAGATAGCACCGCAATACCCATCCCACTCAACACCCAAGGGATATCGCGTTTACCAGAGTAAACACGTCGGCCCGGTTTGCTGACACGCTTCAGTCCCGACAGCACAGGTTGCCGATCCTCAGTATACTTCAACCAAATGCGAATCACAGGCTGAGGGCGATCGCTACTAACTTCAAAGCCTCTGACATAGCCCTCTTCCCTCATGATCCGTGCAATAGAGGTCTTAATACTAGATGCAGGGACCAACACGTAACGATGCCGGGCCTGAACTGCATTGCGAACCCTCGTTAACATATCGGCTATAGGATCTGTTACATTCATGTACGAATTCTCCCACTTAAGAACAACTCACGTTCAGACAACGTTTTAAGACGTCCTTCTAGGTGTCCCGTTCCGGTCATCAACCGAACAGCGGCCATGCCCGCCAAAACCTCATCCCCCAAGCTCAGAGGGATCACCGGCACAGACCTACCAACTGGACTTGACAACGCCCGGAATCATGCCAGCCATAGCTTGTTCACGGAAGCAAATACGGCACAGCCGGAAGCGACGCATATAGCCCCTGGGTCGCCCACAGATCGAACACCGGTTACGCTCCCGAACCTTGTACTTGCGACGTTTCCCACGCGCAATCATCGACTTCTTTGCCACAGTCTCCTCCTGACCACGCACACCACCGTGATCTAGCGTCTCCCAAAGGGCATTCCTAGGAGTTCCAACAAACGGAGACCTTCCTCATCAGTCTTCGCCGTTGTCACAATGGTGACTTCCATCCCTCGCACTTTGTCAATAGAGTCGTATTTGATTTCCGGCCAGATCAACTGCTCCCGCAGGCCAAGCGTGTAGTTCCCCCGTCCATCGAAGGCATCACGCGAGACTCCACGGAAGTCGCGTTGGCGAGGCAAAGCTACGTTGATCAACCTGTCCAAGAAATCGTACATCCGCCTGCCACGAAGAGTCACCTTCACACCAATAGGATTGCCTTCCCGCAGCTTGAACACAGCGATGGATTTTCGGGCTCGAGTAATCACCGGTCGCTGCCCAGTAATCGTGGAGACGTCTCTGACAGCGGCGTCCAAAGACTTCACATTCTCCAGCGCCTCGCCCATGCCTATGTTCAAAACAACCTTCGTCACACGAGGAACCTGCATCACGTTGGAGTAGTCAAACTCTTCCCGCAAGACGAGAACATCCTCTTCTTTGTACTTTTGCTTCAGTCTCGGCACACCCATACTTACGAACTCCTCAACTTATCCACCGAAGATCCAACTCATCATGCGAGTTCAGTCAACTGCCTCACGGCAACGCTTGCAGACTCTAACTTTGCCACCATCTCCCATGATCTCATAGCCTACCCGCGTGGCACGATCACAATGCGAGCACACCAGAGCCACGTTGGAGATATCTATCGGTGCTTCTCGTTCGATAATCCCCACCTGGGTCTTTACATCTCCAGTACGTCTCTGATGCTTCTTGACCATGTGTACTCCAGAGACAACGATCCTATTCTTCTCGGAAATGATGCGATGCACGGTCCCACGCTCGCCACGGTCATTGCCACTGATCACTTCAACTGTATCGCCCTTCTTGATCTTCACACCCATCTCTCCAGTACTGTGATGCCAGTCCTGCCCATAACGAACCCAAATCGCCTGGCCTCTTGCCAATGATCCCTAGCTATAGAACCTCCGGTGACAAAGAGATGATCTTCATGAACCCTTTATCACGCAGTTCCCGACCGACAGGACCAAAGATGCGTGTACCTCTCGGGTTCTTCTCCTGATCAATAATCACCGCCGCATTCTCATCAAACTTGATGTAGGAGCCATCGGGGCGACCGTACTCCTTGGCTGTGCGCACTATCACAGCTCGGATGACCTCGCCTTTCTTAACTGACCCCCCAGGCACGGCTTGCTTGACCGAGGCCGTGATGATATCACCAACTCTCGCATAGCGCCGCTTCGATCCCCCAAGAATTCCGATGCACATGATCACACGCGCACCAGTGTTATCCGCAACTTTCAGTCTGCTGTAAGTTTGAATCATCTGCGCTAAACCTCCTGGGCTGACTCGATGATTTCCTCAACCACCCAGCGCTTCTCCTTGCTCAGCGGCCGTGATTCCACAATGCGTACCTTGTCCCCAGTCCCGCAACTGTTGTTCTCATCGTGGGCCTTGTATCGCTTAGGCACTCGAATCACTTTGCCATACAAACGGTGGCGTTTCGTGCGTACCACCCTTACAACAACGGTCTTGTCCATTTTATTGCTAACTACCAAGCCAACCATTCTTCGGCGATCTGCCACCGTTACACCTCCTGCCCTAACTCGCGCTCTCGCAGCACGGTCTTAAGACGACCGATATCCCTTTTCACCTTGGACAGGCGGCTGGTATCCGACAGTTGTTTGGTCGCTAACTGAAACCGAAGATTGAATAATTCCTGGTAAGTCTCATCCAACTTCTGAACCATCTCTTCAGTAGTCAGTTCCCGCATCTCCCGAGCCGTCATGATCACCGTCTCCCTTCCACCACAGAGTAGTCACCAGAGCGATCAACAAACCGGGTCTTGATCGGTAGCTTGTGGGCTGCTAGACGCATTGCCTCACGGGCAACAGGTTCCGGCACACCAGATAGTTCAAACAAGATTCGGCCCGGCTTGACCACAGCTACCCAGTGATCCACAGCTCCCTTTCCGCTACCCATACGAGATTCAGCCGCCCTTTTAGTTACAGGCTTATCGGGAAATATGCGAATCCAGTACTTGCCACTCCGCTTCATGTGGCGCACAAGGGCCCGCCGCGCGGCCTCGATCTGCCGACTCGTCATCCAGCAAGGTTCCAACGCCCGCAGTCCATACTCACCGAATACCACCTCGGTCCCACGGCTGGCCTTGCCTTTCATCCTACCACGATGAGACTTACGATACTTGACCCTTTTCGGCATTAACATGTTCGCGACATCTCCTGCAAATCTCCACCGGACCACCAACTGCTACTTGCTAAGCAGTTGATTGCCGAACTCAAGCGCTCTTCCCTGCCATCCCAGACTTCAACTGATCGGGCATAATATCACCTCGATATATCCACACCTTGACACCGATACGGCCGAAGGTCGTTGACGCCTCGGCGCCCGCATAGTCAATGTCCGCCCGCAGAGTGTGTAAAGGCACTCTTCCCTCACGGACCCATTCCGACCGGGACATCTCGGCGCCCCCTAGGCGGCCAGCGCACATAATCTTGATTCCCTTGGCCCCTGCTCGCATGGTACGGGCCACTGCCTGTTTCATTGCGCGCTTCTGCGAGGTACGTTTCCCAAGCTGCTCCGCCACACCCTCAGCCACCAGACGCGCATCAAGTTCAGGCCGCGCAATCTCATGTACATCTATCTTGCAGCTCTTTCCGGTAAGTTCCTGAATCTCCGTTCGCAAGGCATTTACCGACGATCCCTTGCGCCCAATGACGATACCAGGCTTGGCCGTATGAATCCCAATCAGAACCCGGCGCGGAAATCGCTGGATTTCAATGAGAGAAATTCCTGCTCGCTCTATCCGCTCCCGAATCAATTTGCGTATTTTCCGATCCTCTTCCAGCAAATCTGCGTAACGCGGACCTTCGGCGAACCACTTCGATTCCCAGGTCTTAGTATACCCTAATCTAAAGCCGATGGGATTTACCTTTCGCCCCAACATACCCTCCTTTGACCCTTAACCGCGAGCTACCTAAGATTCACTTCTCTCGGCCAGCACCACAGAGATGTGCGTCGAGCGCTTCAACAGCGGCTTGAAACGTCCTCTTGCCCCTGGCCGTCCCCGCTTGAGAGTAGGCCCCTCATCCGCAGCAATCCGGGCAATATACAGATCATCGATGGAGATCCCCAGATTCTCGTCAGCATTCGCGGCCGCCGACCGGATGACTTTCGCCACCGGATCCGAGGCAGCCTTCAGCGTCAGGTCAAGAATCTGTAGAGCCTCTTGCACCTGCTTGCCTCTGACGAGATCAACTACCAGACGTACCTTGCGAGAAGACATGCGTATGTACTTAGCCACTGCCCTAACTTCAACGTCCATAATAACCCCCATGTGCGGGCCAGCTTACGAGTTCGACCTATGTTCGGTGCCCTGCTTTACTCTCGCCTGGCTCGAGTACCCTGTTCTTTGCGGATATGTCCCCGGAAATACCGCGTCGGCGCAAACTCGCCTAGCTTATGCCCTACCATGTTCTCGGTGATGTAGATGGGAACGTGGCGGCGACCATCATGAACGGCGATTGTGTGCCCCACCATCTGTGGGAAGACTGTCGAGGCCCTCGACCAAGTCTTGATCACCCGCCTATCCCCAGAGCGGTTCATTTCTTCGATCTTCTTCAACAACTTGGGAGCAACGAAAGGGCCTTTCTTCAGCGACCTTGACATTCATTCCCCTCCTGATGCGACTTCCAATCACATATGCTCCAATCCATGCGACCGGCAGCCGGATTGTAACTCTATCCGCGCTTCTTGCCCCGATGTCGCACGATATGCTTCTCCGTGCGCTTGTTAAAACGGGTCTTCTTCCCCAAGGTTGGCTTTCCCCAAGGGCTCTTGGGTGATGGCATTCCAATTGGTGTCTTACCCTCGCCACCACCATGTGGGTGATCACGGGGCGACATCACCGATCCTCGTGTTGCCGGGCGACGGCCCAACCAACGCGAACGTCCAGCCTTCCCTAGATTGATGTTGCCGTGCTCCGTGTTGCCCACCTGGCCTATCGTGGCCATGCAACGTACATGGATCAGCCTCACTTCGCCTGAAGGCAACCGCACGTGTGCATAGTCCCCCTCTTTGGCCATCAACTGCGCAGAGGTGCCTGCCGACCGGACTAGCTGCCCCCCCTTACCGAGATGCAGCTCAATATTGTGAATCATCGTCCCCACAGGGATATTCACAATGGGCAGCGCATTCCCGGGCCGGATCTCTGCATCGGGACCAGACATCACCGCCTGCCCAACTTTCAGACCCAGCGGGGCGAGAATATATCGCTTAACACCATCTGCGTAGACAAGCAGAGCAATCCGAGCAGATCGGTTGGGATCATACTGGATCGAATCCACCCGCGCAGGAATCCCTACCTTCTTCCGCTTGAAGTCAATGATACGATACTTGCGCTTGTGCCCACCACCCTGATGCCGAACGGTGATCTTCCCCCTCGCGTTACGTCCCGCCTTGCGCCGCAGCGGAACCAGAAGTGATCGTTCCGGCGTAGTTGAAGTGATCTCTTCGAAACTGTAACCGGTCATCCCGCGCCGCCCAGGTGAGGTCGGTTTGTATACCTTGTTAGCCATAAGCGTCTTTCCTCAGTAAATCGGTTCCTACCCGCCAACCCAACTCATCAAATGAATAGCAAAAGCATAGCTGCCGCCGATCACACACCTTCAAAGAATTCGATACTCTGACCCGGTATCAGGGTCACAATCGCCTTTTTCCAATCGCTGGTGCGTCCCGTTTGCCTACCATGTCGTCTGATCTTCCCGCGCACATTCATGATGTTCACGGCAATAACCTCGACATTAAAAGCTTCCTCCACCGCCTCTTTCACCAAGTGCTTATTTGCACGCTTGTCCACCTCAAACGTGTAGCGATGGAAATCGCTTACTTGACTAGATGTCTTCTCCGTAACAATTGGACGCTTCAAGACTTCATAGATATGCATCGCGTCGCTCCCTTGAGTTTCAATGACCGGGCTTCAGTGTATTGCCCTAGAGTCACCAGGCATCCGCTATCCAACAGCCAGCCATCAGCCCAAAATACCATCAATGACTTCCAGAGACGCCAGGGGCATGATAAGATAATCATATCCCAGGATGTCCCTTACATTGAGACAATTCGCCCTCAGGACTTTCACCCCGGGAAGATTCCTGGCCGATCGCTCCACTTCGGGATTCGCCTCTGGCAACAGAAGCAGAGCCGTCGAGTCAATCCCCAGATTGCCAAGCATAGCAACCATCTCCGCGGTCCTGGGTATCTCCATCTTCAGATCGTCCAAGAGCACAACCTGATCATCTCCCGCCTTAACCGACAAGGCTGATCTCAAAGCCAGTCGACGCATCTTTCGCGGCATGCGCTGGCGATAGCTGCGGGGATGAGGTCCAAACACTATGCCACCACCGCGCCATTGGGGTTCGCGTATACTCCCGTGACGGGCACGCCCCGTTCCCTTCTGACGCCAGGGCTTTTTGCCTCCACCGCTTACCTCACCCCGAGTCTTAGTGCTCGCCGTTCCTAGACGTGCGTTGGCCAGTTGTCTCAGCAACGCTTGATACATGACTCCTTCGTTTATCGCAACAGCGAAGACTTGATCACCCAGCTCCGCTTCGCTAACTTTCTCCCCGGTCATGTTGCGCACTGGTACTCGCATCTACCTTACTCCCTTGCTGCTCACTCTTTGTTCGTTATCGGCTCCCCGGCTCAACCAGTGCCCACCTAGGAACTTATGACGATCTCCTGTTCCTTACGTACGATGGTCTTCACCGACTTCTTCACTAACACTAGACTGTTTGTGGCCCCGGGAACGGAGCCTCTCAGCGCCAGCAGATTCCGTTCAGTGTCCACCAGGACTACTTCCAGGTTTTGGGTCGTTACGCGCTCGCCTCCCATGCGGCCAGGCATGCGCTTCCCCTTGTATACCCGCCCCGGTGTGGTCCCCGATCCAATGGACCCCGGTGCTCGAAGCCTATCCGATTGGCCATGGGTCTTGGGACCACCTCTGAAACCATACCGCTTCACCACCCCCGCAAAACCTTTTCCCTTGGAGATGCCTACCACGTCCACCCTATCACCTACCGCGAGCAAACTCGCATCCAGCACCTGGCCGACCTGATACTGTGCAGCATCGTCCGTGCGAATCTCACGCAGGTAGCGCAATAGTGGCAGGTCTCGCAAATGCCCCCTCGCGGGACGATTAAGCCGTTTAGCTTCTCCAAAACCTATCTGTATCGCAGCGTATCCGTCACGCGCCACAGTCTTCACTTGAGTGACATAGCAAGGCCCCATCTGGATGATCGTTGCGGGGATAGCCTGCCCCGACTCATCAAAAAGGCGTGTCATGCCCAATTTCTTTCCTAGTAGTCCCTGTTTCGTTGCCATAGTTGCCTCTAATTCGACTATGAAATAGGTGCACTGGATTACCTATTCATCTCAAGAAGTCCGTAAACCTGAGAACCTGCCTAGAGCTTGATCTCGATGTCCACCCCGGCCGGCAGGCTTAACTTCATAAGCGTGTCAATCGTCTTCGAACCGGGCTCCAGTATGTCGATCAGACGCTTATGCGTACGGATCTCAAGCTGCTCCCTCGAGTCCTTGTCAATGAAGGGAGATCGAATGACAGTGAATCGCTCGATTCGCGTAGGTAGAGGAACCGGCCCAACCACTGCAGCCCCGGTTCTCTCCGCCGCTTCCACGATCTGCCTCGCGGAATGATCCAGAACGCGATGATCATACGACTTCAGACGAATTCGGATACGTTGTTTCTTGGCCATTTGCCACTTTATCCTATTCGATGATCTTAGTGATGATCCCGGAGCCGACAGTGCGACCACCCTCGCGAATGGCGAAATGTGACCCTGGCTCCAATGCCACCGGAACGATTAGCCTAACTCTCATGTTCACGTTGTCCCCAGGCATGACCATCTCCACGCCCTCGGGCAACTCCACCGCACCCGTCACATCCAACGTCCGGATGTAGAACTGGGGCCGGTACCCACCAAAGAAAGGCGTATGCCGCCCACCTTCCTCCTTCTTCAGTACGTATACTTCCCCCATGAACTCAACGTGCGGATCGATGCTCCCAGGCTTGGCCAGCACCATGCCCCGCTCCACTGCGTCTCGGTCTACACCACGCAACAAACACCCTACGTTATCCCCAGCTTGACCATCTTCCAGCGTCTTGCGGAACATCTCCACACCAGTCACAATCGTCTTCCGCACTTCGTCCCGAAGACCTACTATCGCTACCTCATCTCCAACCTGCACCAGGCCTCGCTCTACTCGCCCCGTCACTACCGTCCCTCGCCCCTTGATCCCAAATACGTCCTCTACCGGCAACAAGAACGGCTTGTCAGTCTCTCGTACAGGTGCTGGTATGTAGTTGTCTATGACCCGCAATAACTCCCAGATCGGCTCGTACTCCGGCGCATTCGGATCCGTCGACTCCGACTCCAGAGCCAGCAAGGCTGACCCTCGCACGATCGGTATGTCATCCCCAGGAAA